>CAZXRO010000208.1:0-5490 GCA_964642435.1 uncultured Ignavibacteriales bacterium | reverse complement strand
TCATGGAATTCCCGCATCGTGTGATCAATGTTGCGATAGTTCTCCATGTGGTAAGCATCGCTGCCGCAATTGCCGAACAGCGCGCCGGGGATGCGGCCAGCGTCCTCAATATAGTTGTATCCGCTGACATTGCCGATGAACTCCTCCCAGCTGCGAATACTCACCAGTTCGCCGTCGTCAGCAGACAGGAGTCTCTTCGCCTCGGGGGTATCGATGATCAGCTCGGGACGCTGGGGGATGTCAATACCGAAGTCATCCACCGGGTGCACCTCGCTCTCCTGCCTGACGGTGTCATAGCCGGCAGCTTTCCATGCCTTCATACCGCCATTGAGAATGCGTACATCGGTGACGCCGGCATAGAGCAGGATCTGGGCACAGCGCATGGCGGCCAGGTGTCCGGCGAGTCGTCCCGGGTACTCGTCCTTGTTGTTGGGGTGGGCGAACCGGCCGTAGAGAACGACCGTGGTATCGTGGCGAATACCCATGTCCTGCAGGGCGCGCCGCAGTTCATCCGGGGAGCGACGGTTCCAGTCTTTTGAGGACTCCAGTTTCTCCGTATCCATGTGAATGGCGCCCGGAATGTGACCGGATTCATAGTCTTCGCGGTACCGGTAGCTGGCGTGGCAGATCACGTAGCGGTCGTTGTCGTACGTTGGGGGTGTCTTGCCCGTAGCGAGTGCATGCACCCACTCGGGATAGACAAGGTGCTGATAACGCGGCAGTCGCTGCATTGGCAGGCTGTCGTTGGCGGACCAGTCGTGGATCCGGTCGAATGCCCGCACGTGCCTGTAGCCGAGGTCGGTCAGGGCAACACGCATGGCGTCACTGTCGGGCATGGTATAGCCATAGACGGCGATTCGTTGATCCCTGGAGATGCTCTTCTTGTCGAGCAGATCCGGCCAGGAGTCGTATCGCATCCATTCCAGCGGGAACGCCTTGGCTCCCGTGATATGACCGCCGCGTGGCTCGCCGCCAAGCCGCCAGCCGTTGTAGGCGGCAATAGGGCGAACATCGAGCAGTACATAGTCGCTGGCCTGAGTCTGTCGGGCCAGTTCGTCGATTGTCGGTGTGGTGTGTTCATTCATGATTGTTCTCCAGACTGTCCTCCTGTTACCGGCGCACGCCTGGTGGCCGGTTACTCATATCAACAGACGTGGTCGATGATCGTTTCAATATCTCGGGCCGCCAACCAGGCCTACTGCTGGCTTCTGAAACGCCGCCACCAAACGGGAGTAATCGCCAGTCCGGCGACAACCGCAACGATGGCGTACGCTACAGACTGGCCGGGCAACGGGATGAGCAAGCGCGAGCATCCGTACAGCAGTAGATAAACTGAGAGACTCGTGATGACGGCCAAGAGCAGACCGCGCTTGAGTGAGTCGACTGGAACGCGCCCGTCGATACCTGATCTGGCGGCGCTGTTTCTCCAGAATCCGGGTGGACGCGTCCTCAGATAGAACTGCGTCAGCAGGGAAGGATCCGTTGGGCGAGTCGCCAGCGTTACGACAACAACCGCGGCCGTGGAAATTGATGACATGAGCAGCAGCCGGAGCCACTCGGCATCGGTGGTCATGAGAATGACCGGTGCCAGGATCAGCGAGACGACGATTGCAGTGACCTCCGAGTAGAGGTTTGTCCGTTCCCACATCCAGCGCATCAACAACACGCCGCCGGTCCCGGCTCCAAAAAGCAGGCTGATATACCACGCTGTCTGTATGGATCCGAGGTTGGCCATGATGATCAGGGCTATCAGCAGGAGCAGGATGTTGGCCAGGCGCGCTACCACGACCAGTTCCCGCTTGCGCGGTTCGCGCTTGAGCCAGGCGCGATTGATGATGCGAAGGTATAAGTCGTTGGTCCAGTAACCGGAGCCCCACGAGAGGTGCGTATCGATAGTCGATGCCAGAGCAGCCAGCATGCCCGTCAACACGAAACCCTTGACGACTGGCGGCAGCAGATCCTTGATTCCGGTTGCGAAGAGCAGTTCCCGACCGGCGACAAACCCCTCCCCCATCGTCTCGCCCGGCGCATACGGATAAAGCACCAGCAGACCGACGCCGATGACCAGCCAGATCACGCTGCGGAAGAATATCTGCAGCCACGTGAATACGACGGCTGCCGTGCGAGCGTCACGGTCGCTTCGACACGCCATCATCCGTTGCGCGAAATACCCGGTGCCATCGCTGTTTCGCTCAAACAGCCACTGCAGGGAGATGATGACAAGAAACGGCAGCAGCGCCTCGCCCGAGGTGGGACTGAAGGACAGCATGGTACCGGCATCGGCTGCACCGTAGAGCGCGACCAGTCGCGCCGTCAGACTGTCCAGGCCACCCGATTCGATCACCACGACGATCGCGTAGACCAATGTGCCGACCGTAGCGATCATGAACTGGACCGTATCGGTGGCGATGACCGCTCGCAACCCGCCGGTAAGCGAGTAGAGTCCGGTAAAGGCGAGGATGACGACGATACTGATCATGTTGTTGGTAGTGGCGATCCAGGGGTCGAGTCCGGTAGCACCGGAGGCGATAGAGACTCCAACGGCTGTCGCCAGTTGGTAGGCCGTGTCGTATATCGGGGCAGGCAACCACTGGTCCCACAGGAGGAAGACTTCACTTATCCGGCAGGCGGCGATCAGCACCATGGCCATGATGGTGCAGTTCATGATGGCGCCGTAGTAGATCGCCTTCAGGCCACGCAGGGCAACCACCCCGCGGCCGCTGTAGCGGATCTCGGTCAGCTCGGCATCGGTGATGACGCGCGCGCGGCGCCATGCGTGTCCGAGCAGGAATCCGATGATCAGGAATCCGAAACCGTAGATCCACAGCCGCCAGAGCATGAAGATGCCGCCGGTGGCGATCAGGCCAACGACCAGCAACGGTGTATCGGCCGCGAACTGAGTGGCGGCAAGGCTGAAACCGGCGCGCCACCCCTTGATGGTTCGTCCGGCGAGGAAGTACTCCTCGAGGTTTCGCGACGCTTCTGCGCGGTTAATAAACCCATTGGCGACGCTATAGGCCACGAAGGCCAGCACAATCAGCAGATCAACAATAGTCTACCTCCTCTCCGCAGTGTTGTGGCACCTGGTCTATTCATCAAGCCCTCGTGCTGATGCCGGAGACCACTCACCGCTCGATGCTTCACCGACATAACACCGCACCGCCACAGGATGTTCGTAGCTCAGCGGTCGCCACGCCTGTGCACGGTGCACGCGTAGCTGTGACTTCAGTGTTTTCGTCATTTCCAATGGTGGCTGCGGGTATTAGATTGACCAAATGAAACAGGTGATTGTACGTGAGTGAACGGACGTATCGATGCACGAGCTAAGTATCGCCACTCAGATTGTTGCAACGATTGAGCCGGAGTTGCAAAGGCAGCGAGGTGGGCACGTGACCACCGTTGCAGTACGAATTGGTGTTCTCAGCGGTGTGGATTCGGGCGCCCTTTCGTTTTGCTGGCAGGCCGCCACTTCGGGGACGCCTCTTGAGGGAGCCCGTCTGGACATTCATGCTGTCCCGCTGCTGGCTCGATGTCGCGAGTGTGGCTCCGAGTTCGAGCCCGTTGACCTTGTCTTTCGGTGTCCGGAATGCGCCTCGGGGCGGGTGGACCTGGAAGAAGGGCAGGAGATCGAAATTGACTCCTTTACGATCGATGAACCCCAGACGGAGTGAAGCCATATGTCTGCAGACCGCAGAGTTCAGGTAGAGAAGAAAGTGTTGTCGGAGAACGATCGGCTGGCCATGACGCTTCGCGATGAACTGAACCGACACGGCGTATTGACGCTGAACCTGGTGAGCTCGCCCGGATCCGGAAAGACCAGCCTCCTGGAGGCAACGCTCGGGGCCCTGCAGCGGGAGCTGCGGATGGGGTTGATTGCCGGCGATGTCCAGACCGACAACGACGCACGACGTCTCCGGGCGGCCGGGGGCACGATCGTCAGCGCGATTACGACCGGCGGGGCATGTCATCTCGACGCCGGCATGGTCACCACAGCGGTGAGTGAGTTTGATCTGGCGGCGCTGGATATTCTCTTCATCGAGAATGTCGGCAACCTGGTGTGTCCATCGAGCTGGGATCTCGGCGAGGATGCGAAGGTGGTGCTCATCAGTTGCACTGAGGGCGACGACAAACCGCTCAAGTACCCGGCCATGTTCCGGCGGTCGTCGGTTATGATTGTCAACAAGATCGATCTCCTGGGTCAATCGGACTTCGAGTTGGAGACGGTAAAGAAGAACGCGTTGGGCATCAATGGTGAACTGGATGTGATCGAGCTCTCATGTCGCAGCGGCGATGGGCTTTCGGCCTGGTATGCCTGGCTCCGGTCTGCCCTGGAAGCCAAACGAGCGAAGCGTTAGCTCCATTGCTTTAGCAGATGCGTGGCAGTTGATCTCCGCTGAACATGTCGATGACGCGCTCGGTGCCCAGTGCGGCTCGTGCGATGACCATCGACTGTCGATCCGGAGCAACTTCGCCGATGATTGCCGGCTTGATCTCAGGATTACATTGACTGAGTGTATCGACCGCGCGCTGTGCCTGCTCGGGCGGCAGGAACATCACGAACCGCCCTTCATTGGCAATATGGAGCGGGCTCAGACCCAGTACCTCGCATGCTGCCGCCACGGGATCGACGATTGGGATGGTGTCTTCCTGCACAACGAACGTCCGCCCACACGACTCACACAACTCCACCAGGGCGCTGGCCAATCCTCCCCGCGTCAGGTCGCGGAGACAATGCAGTTGGATATCCTGTTCGACCAAAAAGAGGATATCGCTTGCCAGGGGCGCACAGTCGCTTTGCAGTTCCGTTTCCAGCCGCAGGTCCTCGCGCGCGGCGAGCACCGCGATTCCATGGCGTCCGATATCCCCGCTGAGTACAATCGCATCGCCCGGTGTGATTGATGCAGGGCCAACATCGAGGCCATGTTCGATTCGTCCGACTCCGGCCGTATTGATGTAGAGACCGTGTCCATGACCCCGTTCAACCACCTTGGTATCGCCGGTGACCATCACGACCTCGGCGATGTCGGCGGCGGTGCGCATTGATTGGGCAACAGCGCGAATCGTCGATAGCGGGCATCCTTCCTCGATGATGAAGCCGGCACTCAGGTACAGCGGCCGGGCGGCGCGCATGGCGAGATCGTTCACCGTACCGTTCACCGCCAGTGACCCGATATCGCCCCCGGGAAAGAACAAAGGGTCAACTACGAATGAATCCGTCGTCATGACCAGGTTGGTACCCGACCAGGGGAGCATAGCGGCATCGTGACCACTGTCGAAGTCCGCATGATGGAATGCCTCGTCGAACACTTCGCGGATGAGATTGCTCATCATCCGCCCTCCGCCTCCGTGAGCGAGCTGAATGACAGTCTTGTCCTCGTTTTTGTGGTGCATCATATCGGCCTGGGTCTCCAGTGTCAGGGGAGGCGCAATGGCTGTCTGGGTCGCGAGTGCTGAATATAGGCCGCACAGGCACCCTCGGCGGAGACCATC
>CAZXRO010000207.1:0-5517 GCA_964642435.1 uncultured Ignavibacteriales bacterium | reverse complement strand
AGCTATTCCGGATGCAGGCCCGTATGTACGGCTTTGATGAGGATGAGTACCTGGGAGCGCTGGATCGTGTCCCGCGCTGGAGCGAGCAGACGATCAACAGCGTCATGGCGTTCTATGCGAGGTTCGCGACACTCGTATCCAAGTTGAGCTTCAGCAATCTCAAGCTGGCACGATCGCTGGAGGAGCAGAAGCGGGTCGAGCAGGCGCTCGTGGAAAGCGAGGAGCGTTTCGACCTGGCTATGCGAGGGTCCAATGACGGATTCTGGGATTGGCCGGATGTGTCTGATACCTCGTATGTCTGGTGGTCGCCACGGATGTGTGAGTTGATGGGCTACGAGCCGGATGAGGTGACGCCGTCGTTCTATCTCTGGCTCAGCACGATTTGCCCTGAGGATCGCGACCGTATCGCCCGTGCCGTGCAGGACGCGCTGGACAAGGGCCTGCCCTACGATGTGGAATACCGCATGGAGATTGAAGGGGGTGGGTACCGTTGGCTCCGTGCCAAGGGCGTGGTGCTTCGTACGCCCGATGGCCAGCCGCGGCGGATGTCGGGTTCGATGGTGGATATCACTGAGACCAAGCGGTTGCAGGAGCTGGAGTCTCGTGCCCAGCGGCTGGAAACGGCGGGCAGCATAGCGGGGCAGGTGGCGCATGATTTCAACAACCTGCTGGCGCCGTTGACGGCTTATCCGGACCTGATCAAGGAGTATCTCGACCCCGAGCACCCGGCCTATGGTTTTATCCAGGACATGGAACATGCGGCCCAGCAGATTGCCGATATCAACCAGCAGTTGCTGACGCTGGGGCGTCGCGGGCATTACCAGCAGGAGCCATTGATCATCAACGAGGTGGTGGAGCAGGTGGTGCGGCAGATGCCGCAGATGCCGCGCACTTTGCATGTCGATTTGCGGCTGGCCGAGGATCTGATGTACATCAAGGCGGGGCGCTCGCAGCTGTTTAGGGCGTTGACGAATCTGATCAACAACGCGCGTGAGGCGATGCAGGATATGGGACGGTTGACGATCACCAGCGAGAATTTCTATGTGGATGATCTGGCTATCCGGTTCGGACGAATCCCGAAAGGGGAGTACGTGAAGCTGACCGTTTCGGATACAGGCTGCGGCATCCCGGAGGACATCCGGTCGCGCATTTTCGACCCGTTCTTCACGACCAAGGCCGCCGACAAGAAGCGCGGTTCAGGGTTGGGGGTGAGTGTGGTTGATGCTGTTGTGCGGGATCATCAGGGGTATATCGACCTGACCTCGGTGGAGGGCGAGGGGACATCGTTCTACCTGTACTTCCCGATTACGCGAGAGACCCCGACAGGGGACAGCGTTGCCGATGTAACGGGGGGCAATGAATCGGTCCTTATCGTCGATGATGACCAGGTACAGCGCGATGTCACGCAAGAGCTGTTGACGAGATTGGGGTATCGCGTGGTGGCTGCCGCGAGTGGGGAGGAGGCCCTGCGGCTGCTTGGGTCTGAGTCAGTCGACCTGATATTGCTGGACATGATCATGCCATCGGGGATCGATGGTGCCGAGACGTATCGTCGCGCTCTTGAGATTGCGCCGGGACAGAAGGCGTTGTTGGTGTCCGGGTTTGCCGAGAGCGACCGTGTGGAAGTGGCTTTGAAGCTTGGTGCGGACGCGTTTGTGCGCAAGCCGCTTTCTCGGCAATCGCTGGCGGTAGCCGTGCGCAGGGCGCTGGATCGACAGCCGGCGTGACGCTCGTTTTGAGATGACACAAATCGCCCGACAGAACCGGGCGCCTTTCTCACCCGATTATCATTTGCAAAAATCGGCCGTGCTGACTATACTCAAGGTGAGGGCAAGACATCTTGTGAACGGGGCATCATTTCGTAGTCTATCTAAGTCCATTAGTCGGTCAGGAGGAAGATATGAAGTGGTTTGCTGCGTGTGTTTTTGTGGCAGTAGTGCTGACAATGTCCCCGAGCCTGTCAGCACAGGGATCGATAACGCTCGATGAAGTCATCGGGGAATGGGCGCCGGACACAATCTGCGCAACCTCGCCCACCATCTTCAAACTCAGAGTAACAAACAACACCGGTCATACGGTCCAGGGGTTGACCAACGGCTTTCGGGTCTATTCGCCTACTGGGGCACAGTGGGATTATGTGGTGGGCGACACGATCGGCGATTTGCCGCCATTGTTTGATTTGGGCCTAACTATCCATCAATTCGATGGCCCAAACAGTGATACCATTGGCTTCGGGGGAGCTGTTATTTTTGGGCCCGGTCTCGAAGATGGTTTCAGCCAGGTCTCTTACATCATCAAAGTCTCTCCCATGCCAGAATACGACGGGCATCAATTGTGTATTGACTCGTCGTTCTTCCCGCCGAGTGGCACGTGGCTATGGAACCTTGCCGGAGCCGGCGGGTATGTTCCCTCGTGGGATGGACCGCATTGTTTCACGATAGCGATCAATCCCAGTCTTGATGAGGACGGCGACGGTGTCTGGGATGGCTGCGATAATTGTCCGACGATCGCCAATCCCGATCAGGCTGATGAGGATTACAATGGAGTGGGAGATGTCTGTGACATGTGCTGTAACGGGCAGTTTCGTGGTGATATGAACTTCGACGGAGACCATCCTATCAACATTTCGGACGTCACGTTTTTCGTCAATTACCTGTTCGGTGACGGTCCTGCGCCCCCCTGTCTGGGTGAGGCGGACGTGCAAGTCGATGGCAAGATTAACGTCAGTGACCTGACACAATTGATCTGTCACTTGTTTGGCGACTGCGGGCCATTGCCGCCGTGTCCGTGAGGCTATTCGCATCAAAATGATGATTGCCGGGTGGTGACCGTTATTGCCGCCCGGCTTCTTGTTGGCCGGATCAGATCGACCAATCGGCTGCAGGGAACGTATAACCATACAGATACTGTTTCCTATGTGGACCGATGAAGGGAAATATTATGGCATACCGGCTACGTCTTGTGATTGCGACTGTTGTGGTGATGGTTATCAGCGGCATGTCGCTGCTGATCTTGGCCGGTGGGGGCGAGGCGCCCACAGACCGGGTGCCGGACAAGCGCCAGGTTGACAGGGAACCGGTCCTGGCGACCGATGGTTACGCAGGCAACGATGATGCGGCGCAAGTCGGCGCAGACGGTAACAAGGAGCAAAGCATGCAGAAGGCAACATTCGCGGCGGGGTGTTTCTGGGGAGTAGAGGAGACCTTTCGGACGCTCAGGGGCGTGACGGGGACCTCGGTTGGTTACACCGGGGGGCATACCGAGAACCCGACCTATCGTCAGGTATGCGACGGAAACACCGGCCATGCCGAGGCGGTCCGGGTGGAGTTCGACCCCTCAGTAATTACTTACGATGAGCTGCTGGATGTATTCTGGAAGCTGCATGATCCGACGCAGGTGAACCGCCAGGGACCGGATGTGGGCAGCCAGTACCGCTCGGCGATATTCTATCACAGCCCGGAGCAGAAGCTGGCAGCGGAGCGTTCCCTTCGGGCGCTTGACGAGAGTGGCGAGTACTCGCGACCGATCGCCACGGAAATTGTGCAGGCCGGGGCGTATTACCTGGCCGAGGAGTACCATCAGCAGTATCTGCACAAGCGTGGTTTGGGCGCCTCGTGCCATAACTGAGCTCAGCGATCGTGCAAAATTGAATGACCGGTTTGGGGTTGCTTGCTGTCAATCCTGGCCGGCCTTTTCTCTTGTGGTGAAGCGGGGTTTGGGAATGGGCTTGCCTGAAGGCCATCGAGGACGCATTTTGCCGTAGTAAACGCGATGTACATAGGGGATAGACAGGTATGCGGCTAAGATGTGGTCTATTGGAGTTGTTGACAGCGGTAGTACTGATGGCGTGGGTGGCGGGCGCTTTTCCGGTTCGGGCGCAACAATCGGGTGACACACCTATCAAGGTGTTCGGGTATTTTCAGAACGAGTGGCAATACCAGCGTCAGCCATTGAGCAGTTTCGAGACGAACAGTTTCATAGCCCAGCAGCTCAATATCATGTTCCAGAAAGACCTGGCGCCGCACTGGGGGGCATTTGTCAATCTGGAAATGACGAATAACTTTTCGACCAGTCGGCACTGGGGGGATTTTGAGCTGAGCGAGGCATGGATACGCTATCGCAATTGTGAGCGTTTCAGCCTGAAGCTGGGTTTGCAGCTTCCCAAATTTAACTATTTGAACGAGATCAAGAATCGCACGCCGTTGCTTCCGTATGTTCTGCGGCCGCTGGTGTACGAGACATCATTCAAGGAAGTGCTGACGCTCGATGAGTTCGTGCCGCACCAGGCCTATGTTCAGGCTTACGGATTCCTACCGTATCATAAGGCGAAGTTCGAGTGGGCGGCATATATCGGCAACAGTCCGAATATCAATGGTGACTCGGCTCTCGGGGTGCGCGGTATCACCGGTGTGGATACCTCCGCGACGGTTCTGGTGGGTGGCAGGGCAGGGCTGTTGTACAAGGAATTTCGGCTGGGATTCTCGCTCACGTACGATCAGTACAATTACCTGTCCGAACTGCGGCAGATACTCGGTGGCGATGAAGCGCGATTCCGGGAACTCGGTCGAACCCGGCTGGGGACTGACCTGGGTTACCGCTGGCGAATGCTCTCGCTGGAGGCCGAGGGAATCTATGTCCGCTATGATGACGATTTGCCCGATGAGTCGATCGACCTGAAGTTTGCGTACTACAACCTTGGTGTGCATCCCACCGAGCAGTTGATGATCTACACCGGCGGGTGGTTCTTATGGGAGAACGGCATTGATGTTGTTGAGGATGTGCAATCCTCTCCCGGTGACACGTTGCATATTGTAGCCGACGCTGAACAGCGCATCCTGGCGGTGACATTTGGTGCTTCCTACTGGCTGAATGACAGGATAACGTTGAAGGCGCAATACCTGAAGGCCTGGCAGAGAATGTCATTGCCGGAGGGTGAGTTCAACGAGCGGTACACATTCATCGCGCTGGCGGTGTCGACATGGTTTTGAGGTATCGGCACACGGGGCGCACGGGCTACACGCAGGTGGTTGCCCTTATCCTGGCGGTGGTGGTTCTGCTGTCGGTGAACGCGGCTGCGCAGCGGAGCGACGAGGTAGCGGTTATTGCTCATTTGGAGGTACCGGCCGACACAATCCAGCCGCAGCGGTTGCTGGATTTCTACAGCCTGGATATTCGCAACTGGGGCGGCGATGTTCCTGTTGTGGTATTCGACCTTCGCATCAATGGACCGATTCGCGATGCGTTCTATGAATACCTGGGGAAGTCCTCGGCGCGAATGAAGTCGACCTGGCTGAAGAAGATGCTTTCGGGGGAGGCCGATCCGCCGGAGGCGCTGAAGGATGAGCAGGAGATGGTACGTCGTGTTGCCACCACGGAAGGTGCAATCGGCTATGTGTCGCGTTCGGCGGTGACCGACAGCGTCAAGGTGTTGGTCACGATTCGACTGGACGAGTAGCCCGGGGGGGACATCAGGATCTAAGATCAGGGGTTTGGAGACCTGGCTGAGTTATGAAGCGT
>CAZXRO010000206.1:0-5532 GCA_964642435.1 uncultured Ignavibacteriales bacterium | reverse complement strand
ATAGAGCTTTCTCATCACTACCAGATTGTACACCCCCAAATCCCCCTCGACAAGTTTTTTGCGTACGATTCACGCCATCGAGCCCCTCTGCCGGCCCGACTCACTCACTCCAATGGCGCGCCATCCCCACTCTCACCCACTATATGCGGCACGCTGATACTAAACGTACTCCCCTTGCCCGGCTCACTCTTCACCGAAATCTCTCCCCCGTGCGCCAAAGCGATATGCTTCGTGATCGCCAGCCCCAGCCCCGATCCGCCCATCTGACGACTCCGCCCCTTGTCCACCCGGTAAAACCGCTCAAACAGACGAGGCAGGTGCTCCGGTGGAATCCCCGCCCCATGATCCGTCACCGAAATGACAATATTCCCATCCTGCGTTCTCGCCACAATCTCCACCCGGTCCTGCTCACCACTGAACTTGATCGCATTGTCTATCAGGTTCACCACCCCCTGCTCCAGCAACGGGTTGCTGATCCGGGCATACAGATCCGATGGGCATTCCATCACCAACTCGACCCTGGCCTCCTTCGCCTTCCCGTAACAGGTATCCATCGCCGAACTCAATACCTCCCGGATATTCCCCCGCTCCAGCCGGATCTGCTCCTTGTCCACGTTCTGCTCGATCCGCGAGAGCGCCAGCAGATCCTCGATTATCTCCGTCATGTGGTCCACCTTGTCCGCCACAATCGTCAAAAAACGCTGCGCGTCCTTCGGATCATCCAGCGCCCCATCCAGCAGCGTCTCCACAAATCCCTTGATGGCCGTGATCGGCGTCTTCAACTCGTGCGACACGTTCGCCACGAACTCCCGGCGTACCCTCTCCAGCCGACGCAACCGCGTGATGTCGTTCAGCACCACCACCGCGCCAATACTCTTCCCCTGCGGGTCGATGAGCAACGTACCGTGCACCTGGACAAATCGCTCCTCTGTCTCCTCGAACGTAATCGCCCCTTCTACCGGCTCCCGGCTCGCCAGCACTTGGTTGATCAGGTCACGCAACTGTTCATTGGGAATCACCTCCTGTACCGACCGCCCCCGCACCTGGTCCACATCGATCTGCAGCATCTCCGCCGCCGCCTCGTTCAGGTTCAGCAAACGACCGTCAGGATCGACCGCCAGTACCCCCTCAACCATACTGGACAAAATCCCCTGGATCTCGTTGCGCTGCCGAAGCACCATCCGTAACCGATCATCCAGTTGCGCCGCCATCTTGTTCATCGACTGCGCCAGACCGCCCATCTCCTCCGTGTTCGGCACCGGCAACTGGTAGCTCAGGTCACCCTCTGCAAATCGCTCCGCCCCCTGGCGCAACCGTTCGATCGGCCGACTGATCCGACGCGTGATCAACAGCGATATCAAGGCCGCCAGGATCACCACAATCAATCCACCCACCGCAATCTGGTTACCCAGTGCAGTCAGGGTCTCGTCAACCAGCTTCACCGGTATCGATGTCCGCAACACCGCCTGGACCGTATCCCCCGACACCAACGGAATAGCCACGTACATCATGTTCTTGTTGAGCGTGTTGCTGAATCGCGAGGACACCCCTCGCTCCCCCTCATACGCTGATTGAATCTCCGGCCGATTGGCGTGATTATCCATCAACGTCACATCTTCATCTGAATCGGCGATCACCCGACCCGATGGCAATATCACCGTGATCCGTGTCTCGGACTCAGGCCCCAATCTCTTGACCAGCGAATCCAGCTCCTCGTGGCTCTCCTGCACCAGCAAGTGACGAACCTGCTGCTCGATCAAAACAGCCCGCGAATACAAGTCTGCCGAGGTGCGCTCAAGGTACAGGTTTTCGACCGAGGTCGAGGCGTACCAGATGACGACCGTCAATGCAGCGAGAATAAGCAGTATGTACGGCGGGTAAAGCTGCCATATGATACGGCGAGCCACTAAGTCTCCTCCTGAAGACGGTACCCCACTCCGCGAACTGTCTCGATATGCCGCCCCCAGTCCCCAAGCTTCTTGCGCAAGCCCACGATCTGCACATCCACCGCCCGATCCGTCACGATCGTGTCCTCACCACGCGACCAGTTCACTATCTGGTCCCGCGTGAATACCCAGCCCGGCCGACGCGCCAAAAGCAGCAATATCCGAAACTGCGTGAAGGTCAATTCTACCGCCTCACCGTTGACCACCACCTCGTGCCTGCCCGGGTTAATATCCAGCCCATGCACATTGATCGGAGCATCGTCATCAACCGACTCCTTCGCTTCCCGGCGAAGCAACGCCCGGATTCGGGCAATCAATACCCGCGGGCTGAACGGCTTCGTGATATAGTCATCCGCCCCCAGCTCCAGACCCGCGACAATATCCGCCTCCTCACCCTTGGCCGTCAACATGACTATCGGTATGTGCGATGTCTTGCTATCCCCTTTGAGCACCTTGCAGACTTCCAGCCCGTCAATCCCCGGCAACATCAAATCCAAGAGAATCAGCCCCGGCGACTCCGACCGCGCCAGCTTGATCCCGTGCTCCCCCGTATCAGCCAGGCTGACCGGATACCCCTCCTTGACGAGATTGTACTTGACCAGCTCCTGGATATCGTGCTCGTCCTCAATCACCAGTATCATTTTCTTCGCCATGCCGACTCCTGCTTCTCTCGCTTAAGAGCGTTCGATCGGTTAAATCCAAAGTAAATACACGGCACCACCATTAGCAAGTTGTTATCCCATCGTTAGGAATCAGTTAGTCCGTAACCGACCAAACAACCACTACTTCGATCTGTTTAGATAGTCCCGTCAAACGCTTGACATCACAAAGTGGCCCACCATATCTTCATTCAAGCCACCTGGTCCGGTTTCCCGCACCGAAGCAGGAGGCCCGCAATGGATGCACAGGCACTACAAAACACGGGAAGGTCCCCCATGAGAATCACTGAGAAAACGCGACGCCGATCCGCCCGGCCCCTGGTGAAAGGCGTCGTCATCGCCACCTCACTGGCCCTAACGATTGCCGCGCTCGCCATAGCCATCGAACCGCCCGCCGGGCCCGAGGAAGGCTCAATACCCTACGACAAGTTCGACAAACCCGAATACTGCGGCGCCTCCTGCCATACGCTCATCTACCGGCAGTGGCAAAAAGCTATGATGTCCCAGGCCTACACCCACCACTGGGATGAAATCGAGTACTTCGAACTCGCTATCCCCCATGCCCGCAAGGACGAAAAGGTCGCCGAGGTCGAGGCCGGCTGCAATGGCTGCCACACACCGCTTGCCTACCTCGCCGGCGACATTCCCCCGCCGCGACCCGAAGAAAACAGCCGCGCCAACGAAAGCGTCTCCTGCGAGGTCTGCCACAACATCGTCGGCTTCCACGGTGATACGCCCTTCAACTTCAACTGGAAAATCCAACCCGGCAAAGCCAAACAGGGCCCCCGAGGCACCGGCGAATCCCCCGCCCATGAAATGGTGAAAAACGACTTCCTCGCCACCGCCGAATTCTGCGGCACCTGCCACAACGAGAAAAGCCCCTATGGCATCTGGGTTAAGTCGACCCACCTCGAACTCAAGGAAGGCCCCTACTACGAAGAAGGCGTCGTCTGCCAGGACTGCCACATGACCCGGGCCAAAGCCCAAACCGCCAGCATGGGACCCGTCTACGATGACGCCCGCATGCACCTGTTCCATGGCGCCCATGTCGAGGGCAAAGTCAAGGGGACCGTCGAACTGATGGTCTACTCAGACCTCGATCAGGTCATACCCGGCGAACCCGCCATCTTCACCGTCGCCCTCTTCAACCAGAAAACCGGCCATAAATTCCCCTCCGGCTCCGTTGAGGACCGCATCGTCTGGCTCCATGTCGAGGCTACCGATGCTGACGGCAACACCTACCACCTGCCGGTCGACAAGAAAGGCTTCGACGGCGAACACTACACTATCGCCGACACCGTCCTCGCCTACCAGGATATGGGCATCGCCCTCGATCAACCGGATTTCCCCGGCGTGCAACGAGATGGCGTCCCGGTCGGCGACCGCATCTTCCGTATGCCGTACTTCGACCCCCAGGGACGAATGACCATCCAGCAGTGGAATACCGCCTCCCTCGGCGTCGACTACCGCTTCGGTCCGCGTGAGACCAAACTGGAGAAATTCACCTTCAACCTCCCCTACGAGGTCGCCACCGGCGATATGACCGTCACCGCCACCCTCAACTACAGCCGACTGGTGGTACCGGTCGCCAAGCTACTCGAGGTCCCTGCCGAAGAATATGAAACAATCGTCGTTAACAATGCCTCGACCACCGTCGAGGTCCTGCCATAGGAGGGCACGTTATGACCAATCGCAAACACACCCCAAAATGCTTCGCGGCCTTCTTCCTGCTGCTCATCATCGGCGCCGTGCTCATGCAGATGCAACAGGCCGAGGCCATCCCCGCCTTCGCCCGCAAGTACAACATGTCCTGCACCACCTGCCATGCACCCATTCCGCGCCTCAAGGCCTACGGCGATGACTTCGCCGGCAATGGCTTCGTGCTCGCCGACCAGGAAGCCCCGCGCTACTTTGTCGAGACCGGCGATGATGAACTCGACCTCATCCGCGACTTCCCTATCGGCGTCCGATTCGATGGCTTCATTCGCCACCAGACCGTCACCGACAAGGAAGTCGACCTGTCCACCCCCTGGATCCTCAAGCTCCTCTCAGGTGGATCGCTAACCGACAATGTCGCCTACTACTTCTACTTCTATATGAATGAACGCGGCGAGGTCGCCGGGGTCGAGGACGCCTACCTCATGTTCAACGACCTGCTCGGACAAGATCTCGATTTCTACCTCGGCCAATTCCAGATCTCAGACCCCCTGTTCAAACGCGAACTGCGTCTCACCTACGAGGACTACCAGGTCTATAAGACAACCATCGGCGACTCGCGCGTGGCCCTCGCCTACGACCGCGGCATCATGATCACCCTTGGCCTGGAAACCGGCACCGATATTATCTTTGAAATCGTCAACGGTAACGGGCTTGGCGATGCCGGCGCGGACCGCAACTATGACGACGACAAGTACAAGAACGTCGCCGGACGCATCTCACAGGACGTCAACGACTATGTCCGCATCGGCGGCTTCGGCTACTATGGCAAGGAATCCGATGCTACCGGCAAGAACGAACTCTACTACGCCGGCGGCGATGCCTCCCTGGCCTACATGGACTACGCCGAACTCAACCTGCAGTACATGTTCCGCGAGGACGACAACCCGAACTTCGCGGCCACCGCACCCGATGACGCCATCCAGACCAACGGTATCCTCGCCGAGCTGATCGTCATGCCCGATGGCGCCCGCAGCAAGTGGTACGGCGTCGCCCTGTACAACAAGGTCGACTCCGACCTCGATGCGCACGACTACGAGACCATCACCGCCCATATCGGCTACATGCTGCAAACGAACATCCGCCTGCAGCTTGAGAATATCTACGATATTGAGAACGAGGAGAACATCCTGCTCACCGGCTTCACCGTCGGCTTCTAAGCTTCCCCTCGACATCTCTCGAATCTTCCTGTAGGGCAGGACGCCGTCTTC
>CAZXRO010000205.1:0-5540 GCA_964642435.1 uncultured Ignavibacteriales bacterium | reverse complement strand
GTATGATTACTTTCATTTCAGTTCCCGAACATGTGTTTCTGACATGGTATCCCCCGGCAGGCGCTTTGACAAGTTACAATCTGCCGCAACGCGACCGTCGCGGTCCCTACCGTGCCTCCGGCCGCGAGAGCACCAACAGCGTGTCCTGCGTATTGGCCAGAGAGCCCCACTGTGGATTGTCTCTGTCTCCAGTATAGAATCCGACCTGAAGGCTGTCGGCGATATCCGTTACCGGCAACACATGACCGATCACCATCGGCTTGTCTGGCGGCCACTGCGAGCTGCGCACAACCGGTGTGAAGTCGAACCTGGCCTGTGGTCGCTCGGTTGGGCTGGCAGATTCCGGGTCGGTCGGCAACAGCGCTCGCACCGCCACCGTATAGTCATCGCTGATGGCCGCCGATGGCAACACGTACAGCTCCAGTCGGAGGCCGGCATCACCAGTGTTCACCAGCCGATGCGTGATGAGCTTCACCTCCGGCCGAACAAAGACAGCCGCTGTCTCCGTGGGTACCGCAAGCATGCCCATATAGGCCATCAGGCTTCGGTCGGCAAGCGAGAGATTGGTCTGCATGGTCTGGGTCAGATCATTGGAACCGCTGATCAGGTCTGTCAGTCGGGGGACCAGCAACTCGTGGGCGAATACCTGGCTCACTGAATCGCCGAACATAAACAGGCGCAGGTCTTCCAGCTGCTGGTGAAGTTGCTGCGAGTTCCGTGGAGGGCTTTCCAACTGCGTATTGAGGCGCTTATTCTCTTTTGCCGCCAGCCACGGCTCAAGGAGTCGGGCCATTCGCCCAGCCGCCTTGTCCTCGGGTCTTGCAAACGCCGCCAGGGTGTAGTAGTTGCCGGCCGATTCGAATCCCCGAATGCCGTCTTTCAGTTCATCCTGCGCCCGCAACATGAACCGGGCACCCATACGGCTGATTATCGACCGCCAGCCGCTGTTGTCCAACAGCGAGGGGTGATCGACATACAGCTTGCCAAACTCGATATTCGCCCGCTCAACCGTGCGAAGACTATCGGCCTCGACCAGCTTGATCAGTCGCAGCGCCTGTTGTGGAAATCCTTCCGGGTTGGCCTGAGTGTCATACAGTGGCTCCTCCGGGTTATAACCGCAGGCCACACAAACTAATGCTATAAGACAGATAACTACGTTTCGCATTCATTCCCTCCATCGTGGGAAAGTAACTTAACTTTTTCGGGGAAGCAAGCAGCTTGAGCCGATGGATGTCTCAGATAATCTGATCAAACGAACCAATCCAGTCCTGTATCAAAAACTGAACCTGCCCAATCAACAGCGAGACACGACCCATGACCGTATAGCCGAAATGAGCGCCAAAGGAGATCATAATGAACCACACGCCGACCTTGGCTGTCCCACCCAGAATCCCTTTGTGCTCCTTCGAGAAGTAGAAGTAAATCAAGGTAGCAACAACACCAATAACGACTACGATCGACAGCAGCAGATCCGTAAATCCATCGGAGCCCGCCATTGATCGCATGGTCGATCGCATCTGGGCTAAGACCAGCCCATGAAGCTGCGTAACGAGGAAGATGCCGCTGGTGGTGCCCATGACGAATGCCAGTGCGATGCGGGATATCCAGGAGTACTGCTGCGAGAAGCGGCCAAACATGAGCACGCCAAGGACGCCCGGGACGATCAACAGGACCTTGCCGGCGATTAACGGTTCCCACAACTGCTGGACAATGACCGTGTCCCAGATCAAGCCGACATAGTAGCCGGCAGACAGGCCTGCGAAGATATGCTCCGCCAGCTTATAGACGGCGTTATCCTTGTAAAGGAACGAAAACAGTGCCAGCGTCAGAAAGGCCGGGATCCAGATTTGCAGGAGGTCTACAAAACTCATTGACCCCTCCTGCGTTTGCCAATCCCACCGACAAAGAACCCGAGGTTTCCGACGATGACCAGTGCAATGATGAGCAGGTGAACCAGGGACTGGGCACCCATGCCGACCATGGCATCACCCTGCCGATTGATCAACTGCTCGTACTCAGCAGCCCCCTTCATACCTCCCAGAAGGCCGACAAACTGACCGGCATCGACGAAAGCATAGTACTTCGGTGCCGAGACCGCTGTTGTTCCGCATCCGATCGGCACACCGTAGCCGGCGTTGACAATTGAGACCCAGTAATCAGCGGTGGCGTTGTCGGCTACCTCGAAGATGAAGGCAACCTGCTCGTAATTTATCACCGAATCCATCAGCGGCAGCTCCGCGAGCGGTGTGCCGCTGTTATCGGTGGGGAAGATAGATTCTATGGATTGACCCATGCCCGAGAGCACGGCCACATAATTGGCCTTGTAGCCAAGGTTGACGTAGTCGACGCCATACACTTTGCCGTACTCTTCAGCGATACTGCGCGTCACCGACTCGGCCATGGTTGGCCCACCGAGCGGGATATTACTCAGCGTGATCACCCGACAATCCTTGCGGAAGAAATGATGCATGGCCGCGATAGTCATCGGCTCGCACTCGGCGATAGTCGAAGGATAGTAGTCAAACACCAGCATGACCGTGCTGGAGTCCGGAAGGGCCTCGACATGGTCATATAGCATCTGCGCCTCCGGCGTGATGCTCACCGGCAAGGTAATCGGCAGGAGGTAGGGAATGATGACCGATATACCGACCATCAAATACACCCAGCGCCGATCCATCTGCTGCATACGTTGCCAAAAGTCCACCGGATTACCCCTTCCCCATATAGGTTCGCTCGATACCGAGGATAATCCGCAGCGACATCGACGCGGCACCCAGCGCGGCGCCGATAATGATGCCTCGCTGCACGGCCATGTTGATACCGTTCATGATATACGTGTTCAAGAAGAACGGGATGTCACCGGGTAGCTGCTCCAGCAGCCATTCGCCCATCGGCACCCGCCAGAGCATGATGATGGTCGCGGTGAGCAGCAACAGGGTAGACTCGGGACTGCGGGCGCGGAAGGCTCGGTAGGCGGCCGAGGCAATATAGAACGCCAGGGTGGCGAACATGGTGGCCATCATGGGGGCATCCATATACAGGAAAAGCCAGTCGTAAATGGAACCCTCACCTCGTCCCAGCAGGGGGGACCAGGACGATGGCAGGAGAGCCGGAATGGCCATAATAAAAATCGAAACCAGGGTGATCAGCTTGAAGAACCAGCCCTCTTTGCGTTGTCTGACAGCGGCGAAGTTCACACGAGTGATAGACACCACGCCCAGAAGCAGCGTAAACCCGCCCACGATAGACAACCAAATACGTAGTTCCTGGGAGAGGCTGCCGATAAGCGTCTTCTGGTCGAAGAAGAACGCCAGGACCATGGCGACACCGGCTACAAAGGCGATTATGATCGGGATGGTTGTTTTCATGTTGTCATATCGATGTCACACAGCCTTGAACAGGTCGATATACCATTGACCCATACCGGCCGTGATGAGAATCACTCCCAGGATGATAGCAAAGACGATCAGCATCTTGATGAAATCCTGCCCCTTCAGGCCACCGAGCATGATCGGCTCGTGTGAAAGGTAGGCACTGGCCGCATACAGCTCCTCGCCCATGAGAGTATAGTCACAAGCGGCGATGAAGAACGGCAACTGCTCCGGACGCGCCGTGCCGGCAATCTGGATTGACCCGGCGGCATTGCCGGTCTCCGCCAGCAACAGGGATTCCGCGAAGAATGCGCCCATGTATATATTGGTAGCCGGTCGCTCACGCATCATGTAACCATTGACGTGCGCGGTGAAGGCGAACTGCTCGCCGGCCACATAGCGAACGATATCTTTGTCGTAGGAGTCCTTCTTGCCCGCCTCAATATAGGCCTGTTCCACCACTTCCTGGCCGGCCGCCAGCACCAGCGGATAGCGAACAGGAACAGTGAGCGGGGTGTCATATTGCGCCGTAATCTTGGCGACCCGGCCCAGAATGGAGATGCCGGCTATGGTCTCGATCTCATCGAGCTCCGAGATGCCCGGGACAAACAGCACCGGTCGGCCCATTTCAGTAGCCCGTCCGACAGCTTCTTCGACAGCCTCCAATCCGGGGATCTTGCGAAGGAATAACGACTTACCCTGCCTGGCCCACCGGGTGTACATCACCACAACGATTGAAAACGTGAGTACCAGGATGAGCGCATTGATGCGGTCGGTCCTGAAGAATGCCCGTTCCACTTCTTGCGCCCAGGCAGAATCAGCCATCAGGACGATGCTCCAGAATAGCGCCAGGTGGTAAGGCCTTCGGATGTGTACACCAAATTTCGGCACGCGGGAATATACCAATTGGGGGCCGCTTGTCAATCGTTATCACTTCACAGACGGATCAACACCGATGGTGTGCAATGACTTGTGATGCTATTGCATTTTTCGATGACGACTCGATCGGGCGATATACTCAGCATTTGACTTGCCGACAGATCAGGGCTACCTTCACCGCAAATGACTACTGAGACACACGGCAACAGAACTCGCCACCAGCAAGCCTGCACCATGTCCCCTGTTTTCCGCTTCCTAATGGTCAGCGCAATCTTCGTGTTGGTGGCTATCTCCTCTGGCAGAACCGAGATAGTCAGCGAGGTCGACACCACCCGCATCTGGAAAGAACCTCAGCAGCCAAAGAGGAGCTTCGCTGAAGTGCTCGGCGATGTCCCCAAGGTGATTGCCTCGACCCCTTTGTATATTGTCGAGGGCATCGCGTGGGCAGGAGTCAAGACAGTCTATAGCTCGGAGTTTCTCTACAATATCGCCAGGACATTGGTCAGCCCTGTGCCGTATAGGGGAGTCGTGCCGGTGTTTGGCTATGGCTCCAATGTCGGCCTGAAGGCTGGCGGTAAGCTCGGTTATCGCGATGTGTTTGCGCGACGGGACTACCTGCGCACCATCGTTACGTATTCCAGTAACCACTACCAGCGCTACGGATTCAAGTATGATTCCCCTTTCCTTTATGGTGAGCGAGGGGGGTTGCTCTTCACCGCAGATTACCGTAACGAGCCGTATGAGAGCTTCTACGGACTTGGTAATGATGCCGCGGTTGGCAACGAGGTTGCCTACACGCTGGAGTCAACGGTCTTTCGGCTCGAGAACACTTTGAGGATTATCGACGATCTCGATGGCCTTGTGGGTGTCGGTTACTCCATCACGAACGCTTTCGATGGCGAAAACGATGATCACCTCAGCAATCTCGATGGTATCCGGGGCCGCTTCGACCTGAGCCGGGCGCAGACCGATGTAGCCCGCTTTATCACGCTCTCGGCCGGTCTTGTTCATGACTGGCGTGATCACCCCGGGCAGCCATCACGCGGTGGCGTGGAGAAGTTGACGGTTCGCTATCACCTCGGTGTCGACCGTACCTCGGACCTCGAGTTCTCGGAGATCGAACTCGATACCTGGCATTTTGTCAACCTGTATCGCCAACGGATCCTGGCTTTTCGGGCATCTGCTCGTCTGCTCAGCAGCCCCGATGATGCCGCCGAGATACCGTTCTATCTCATCGATGGTCTCGGGGGCAGCGATCTGCTACGGGGGTATCGCACCGATCGTTTCGTC
>CAZXRO010000204.1:535-5582 GCA_964642435.1 uncultured Ignavibacteriales bacterium | reverse complement strand
CCGTTGATCCCCTCCGCCGGTCGCACAGAGTTCGACACGGCCGAGGGCCGGATCGATTTCGTGCCCGGAGTCGCGCGCGTTTCGATGTTTCGCATCCGCGGCGCGCGCTACGACATCGACATGCGCGGCGAAGCCGACCTCGGGATCGGGGCGATGCGCGCGGACGGGCAGGCACGGCTCCTCGCCGACCTCGCCGACGACACCGACCCGTCCCCGATTGTCGACCTGCCCTTCGGACTGGGGGGCACGCTCGCGGCGCCGGTCGTGGCGGCGGGCGTGCCGCGCAGCGGCGACGCGCTGACGTCCGGGGCCACCGCAGAGGGGGAAGTCGAATGAGGCCGGGCGCCGTACGATGGCAGGAGCGGGCGCCGGCGCGCATCGCGCCGAGCGCCCGTCGGGGCGCCCCATGACCGTGACCGAGACGCCACCGCGGATCCTGCCGGGCATGCAGGGGGACCGGGCGCAGCGGGGACTGCTCCGGGTCGTAGTCGCGCTTGGCCTGCTCGCGTTCTGGGCCGCGTATTATGCCTGGTGCCTGTTTCCCGGGCTGGGCGGCGTCATGAATGCCGGCGACACGGCCAAGTTCCAGGGGTTTATTTCAACCTCAACAATCCCAACCACGAAATAGCCAAGATCACACCGGGTGGCATTGAGATACTCAAAAACGGCGGAAACTCCGACGGAGTGATCCTGGACGGCTCTCGTAAGCTGGAGCCCATTCGATTTCTGCCTGACGCCGACCCGGACGCGGCCGACCAATTGCTGAGCGAACTCATCCTCGGAAATATGACCTGTCCACCGGGAGACCGTTACCTGATCCTATCCTGGCTGTCCTGCTTTTTGCTCATCGATTTCGCCGGGACACGACCGATGACACGTTTCGAAGGTCCGGCCGGCTCGGGTAAAACCACAGCCAGCAAATTGATATCGGCTATGCTGTACGGTGAGCCCCAGCAGAAGAAAAGCACCGACGCGGCCAATTACACCGACGGGTCGCAGAACCCGCTCATCGTCCTCGACAACATCGAGGTCAAACAGATGACCGAGGATTTGACCACCTTCATCCTCACCAGCATTACCGGCATCGCCAAGGAAAAGCGCAAGAGCGGCACCGATACCGAGACGGTCATCGAGCGGACCAAGTGTCTGCTGAACACCACCGGCATCGAACCACTCGGAGGCGAATTGGCCGAAATCCTCTCCCGATCCTTTATCATCCGCTTCGACCTGGACGAGCAGGCCAGTGACTGTTTTCTGGAAGCCAAGGTTCTGTCCGCCATCCGTGAACACCGGGACCTGATCATCTCGGCGCTGATGAAACGAACGCAGCAGGTCCTGGCCATGATCAACGACGGGGGACAGGAGAAGGTCATGCGTCTTCTTCACAAGACCCTGGGCAATCACGGCAAACGCCGCTGCAACGATTATCTCAGCCTGATGTATTTAATGATGCTGGCCGGTGAACCCCAGGAAGAGATCGACCAGGCGCTTGAAACCATGCCCCAGCAATTTCTCGACCGGATCGCTTCACTCAACAGAATCAGCATGGAAACAGCCCGGGAATCAAACCCTATCGCCACGGTCCTGGCCGCACTCTTCAAGGCTTACCGCCACGCGTTGGAGGCCGATCGGGAAAGCACGGCTCTCAACGTGACCAAAACGAACAAGGCCGCCTTCCTTGAACGATACCAACTGGATTTTCTGGACGAGGAAACCATCAAGGGGGTCTTGGCTCGTGACCTTTTCATCGCCATTAAAAGGCTGGCCAAGGATTTCGGCCTGTCCTTCCACATGAACTCCGTTCAGCAATTCGCCCAGCGGTTCTCGAACGACCTGGACACCATCCGGGAAGCGGGCTTCAATATAATGATCAACCGTCCCAGCCATTCCGTCCGGCGCACCGCCACCTACGACATTACCTACATCGCCTGATCACCTTTTTCTTTCCCGGAACGATATTGCGAAGGGTACCCTTCGCATGCCCTGACATACCTTCGCAGCTTTAACGTATGTCATTTCAATGAGTTGCGCCCGTTGTGCGAAGGTGCGAAGGGTTTCAGGAGTCCGCACCCTTCTGTCGAAAAAAATATCACACGTCTTGCCTGTCAGACATCCTCCGGCCTACCCGTGTTTTTTTCTGTCCGCACGAGAGTAATACCCTCTATACCCTTCGCACCTTCACCTTCTATTTATCTTATCTATCTATCTTATCAATCACTTACAGCTCTGCGAAGGTCCCTGCGAAGGTGTTTGGGACGGCAGCAGACCTTCGCACCTTCGCAATCCGGCGGTATCGCGTTCGCTCCGGTATGTAACGGGAAGAACAGTAAATCCCAACTTCCGGAGATGCGTCTATGAGCCTGATGAAAACGATGATCGCTCACCTCGGCAAGGAGGATGAGCGCCCCGTTCAAAGCCCTGTTCCGCCGGTCGAGAAAGTATCCGTTGGTCCAGAAGTCCTATTCGTGGCCACCGATCTGGAGTCTCGACACCTCGAATGTGGGGAAGGCGGAAACCGGGATATCGAACACGAGGAAAAAATCTATCGCCGTCTCGATCCGGAATATTTCGCCTGGCTTCGTTCCAGGATGGTGGCCGCCGGTAACGCCCACAAGGCCGGCAAACTATCGGACAACCGATGGAACCTCCTGCGGGAGCGATTCAATCGGATACAAAAGCTGGCCATTGAAGAGTTCGGTGAAGACGTCCTGCAGAAGGCTGTACGCGACACAAACCCGAGGACCTATCAGGTTCCTGCCATACATCAAAAAAAGGACTGGATTTATCCCGCGGAAGAAGCCTGGAAGTGTAAGCAGCCGGTGACTTCCCGGGCTGTGGCCAAGGTGGACGCCATTCGCGATGAAGCCATGGCCTGCGGTTGGTCCGAAGCCCGGCTGTATCAGAACCAGGGACGGTTTCGGTTCCCCTGCGGTCAGGATTACGGGCTGGTTTGTTTCGTCGACGAGGACCGGGAAATCGGAACGGTTACAAAACAATCCATCGAGATCATCCATGGCGCGAACACCCCGCGTCCCAGCACGCTGCGGTTTCACAACCCGGACGTTTCGCAGCCATGGTTAAAGAAAGTGGAGACTGACAAATGAAAAGATACGCCAACGCGGGAAAGATTCTGCCCAAGGAACTGCTCGAGGAGGTCCAGAAATATCACACCGGCGTGCTTTGGATTCCCTGTCCGAGCCGGTTTTACAGGGAGCGTCGTCAACTCGTCATCGCCCTTCATGAACAGGGTGTCAATGCCAAGGAGATCGCTCATCTGGCCGGCGTTACCACCCGACGGGTCAATCAAATCCTCGCCGACCGCAGAAGAGAGTCCGAGGTCCGACAGGTTGAAACGGCTTCCGGTAAGTAACCGTGGGGACATCCGTGAGGATGCGACAGGGGGCGAAATTCGCCTCCCGCCCCGAACCCCGAGGTACCAAAACGAAAACGGCGGAGATCATGGCTGACGACAAGGCTGAAAACAAGATTGGAAAACAGGATGCGGGTCAACTCGACCGCTGGCACCGTAACGCGGCATCCGAACAGGAGGTGCGCAGTTCGGCCAAGGCACGCGTCGGATCGGGAGCGCTTCCAGGCAACCAGAACAGCCTGCGCCACGGCATCTATGCCGACCGGTTCCTCTCACCCGAGGAGCGACCGCTGTTTGAGACCATCATCGGCCAACTCTATCAGGACTTCGTGTTCAACAAAAGCTCTGACTTCATGCAGGTCGAACTGGTGGCCGTCTACTTTCTCAAGCTGGGCCGGGCTCAAGAATCCGGGGACTGGGATGCCGCGGAGAAGCTCGACCGCATGATCCGCTGTCATCTCAAGGATCTGAAGGCCACCAAGATCGCCCGCGAGGGCGAAGCCGCCAAGGGACCGGAAACCACTCCGGCCGAATGGGCCACCGCCTTACTGGAAAAACTGTCCGAGTCGCAAAAGAAACCGGCCAGGAAGCCGGCCAAGAAAAAGAAAACGCAGAAATAATGTCGGATAACACCAGAGCCATCCAGAAAAGAGAGCGCCAGTCACGCGGGTTTACGGCGCTTCAGTTTGCCGGAATGTCAGATAAGACGTGTTCTCTGACATTCCGAAAGCCGCAGGAACGGGAAACATCAGTCAATCGTTTTTTCCCATCACCCATGATGCTGCGCAGTGATGATCCAATCATGATCCTGAATTGTGTTCAGGCGCGTCACTGTGGGCTTACTGTCACTCAATACTGTCATTGTCTTCTTGAAGCCTGGAACGAGAATGCGGTCCCGAAGGACCGCTGTATTCCCGGACCGGAAGACCGGTCACAGTCTTTCAATGGCGTCTTCGAGCACCCCGTCCACAAGGTGGGTGTAGATCTGGGTGGTAGACAGGTCGCGGTGCCCGAGGGCGCGCTGGACAACCAGGATGTCGCCGGTTCGGCTGTAGAGGTGGGTGGCGAACGTGTGCCGCAGCGAATGCGGAGTAAGCTGCTTCTCGATCCCCGCGGCCTTGAGCCAGTGCTCGAGCCTTCGGGCAACTTGGCGCTCGGAAAGGCGAGTTCCGCGGTTAGAGAGGAACAACGCCTGACACTCCCCGTCGCCCTGACGGCGGCGTTCTTTTAGGTAACCGCGTAGGAGGGAGCGAAGCTTGGATTTCAAGAATTTCACCTGTGGAACATCGCCCTTGGCGCGGGCGTGCAAATGCTTGGCGTCAAGGTCAACGTCATCGATGTCCAGGTCGACAAGCTCCTGCAGCCGGATACCGGTGCCGAGGAACAGCTCAATGACAACCCGGTCCCGGATGGCCATTGTCGAGGACCGCCCGCGGAGTTCCTTGAGCAGTCTTCGCTTCTCAGCCTCAGTCAGAAACGATGGCGGTGTGCGCGGAACCCTGCGCAAAGTCACCGACCTGGCGGGATTCTCCGAGGCTTGGCCTGTCTCTTCCAGCCAGGTGAAGAAGGACCTGACCGCTGCTTTGAAACGGTGCAGAGAAGCCGGTGAGCGAGGCGTGTCTGAAACGGTGCGCAAAACCGCCGGTGCCGTCAACGCCTCGTCCAGCATGCTTGGTG
>CAZXRO010000204.1:0-525 GCA_964642435.1 uncultured Ignavibacteriales bacterium | reverse complement strand
GGATGCCCGGCTGAAAGCACTCCGGCGAAGCATTTCAGGTCTCGCAGGTATGCGCTGATTGTGTTCGGCGAGCGACCATCGGCGGTGAGCTTTCTACTGAAGGCTTCCACCGCCTGCTCGAAGGGGTCAGGCCTGGGCAGGCGTCGGAGCGGACTGTTGGCTGTGTTCGTCATTTTTCTTGTCTCCTTTCTTCACGCTCCGGCCCATGGGAGTTCCCTTGGGCAGAGGTGTTTTTTCAATGCGGCCGGTCTCTTCGGCCCAGACCAGGAACATGCGCAGTACGCGCTTGGTTTTCTCCACCGTGGGCTTGGCCCGTTCCTTTCCGCTGGACAGTTTCAGGAGCGCATCGGATTTGAAAAATTTTCCCACGTGGGGAACGAGGATGCTGGTGAGCTTCCGCTCGGCACCGAAGAAGGCTTCGATCTGTTCGAAATCCTTCCCATAGGTATAGAGGGTCCGCTCCGTCTTGCCCTGGGTCCTCAGATGTTCGATGTAGGCTTTCGCGGCCTCGTGCAGTGTTTCACT
>CAZXRO010000203.1:0-5603 GCA_964642435.1 uncultured Ignavibacteriales bacterium | reverse complement strand
TCTGACTGTGCTTCACCAGTCATCGGCACGAATCGCACGGGGAAGACACTTTCGCGCACCAGGCTATCGGCATGCTTCGTCAAGACCACCAGTTCCTGGGTAATCACACCTACGGGAATAACCATGCGGCCGCCCTGCTCCAATTGCTCAACCAACGGCCGGGGGACATCGGATGGGGCACAGGTAACGATGATGCCATCGAACGGCGCATGTTCCGGCCAGCCGGCGAAGCCATCGCCGGCCCTGACCAGAATATTGTCATATCCCAGCGAGTCCAGCAGGGTGTCGGCACGATGTGCCAGCGGGGTGACAATCTCAATGGTGAACACCGAGTCGACTATCTCCGCCAGAATTGCTGCCTGGTAACCCGATCCGGTGCCGACCTCCAGAACACGCGAGATTGAATCGACCGCGAGCAATTCGGTCATGGCGGCGACAATGTACGGCTGGGAGATGGTCTGGTTGTGTGCGATGGGCAGTGGATGGTCGCCATAGGCGGCGACTCGATAGCGCTCGGGCACGAATAGCTGCCTCGGTACGGTACGCATTGCCTGGAGTACCTCGGGATCGGTAACGCCGCGAGCGGCGATCTGAGTTTCGACCATGGTCTGCCGCTTGAGCTTGAACACCTCGTTCTCACCGCCCGCAGCCTGATGATCTCCCGCGCTGCACGAGGCCGAAGTCAGCGTCAGGGCGAGGCAGAGCACGTATCTGCAAATGTGGTGGAAATGTCTTTTCATAGCTGAGTGTGACACACTGAACCTCCTTATGAGTGCGGTCCATTCGCCTGGTTCCAACATAGTGTGGCCTGCCATGTATAGCAAATGGTTGTGACCGTTGACTTCGGGGCCGACGTCACCTATTTTCGCGGATATTCTCAGATGCGGGACCGATACCAGATGCCATCATTTCGCCAAATAGAGTTTCTGTATTCTGACCTGGAGCGGTGCCGGAGTGTGTTCGTCGACGGGATACTGGAGACGTTGTTGCGAAATCGTCAGATTTCGCTTGTGCGAAACGAGAGTGATGTCGATCAGCACACGGAAGGCATGTCAAGGGTCTCATGGAGGTTACTCCGCAGGGTGTACCGCAATCGTCTCGAGCCGGATATGCTGACAAGAGTGAGTCGCAGGGTCTGGCTCCGCCGTGGCTGGTCGCCCCGAGGCAGACTGCTTCGTCTGCTGCGTCGCGATCTGCGCAACGTGTACCTGGGGCATGATCGGCCACTGGTAGTCGACCATGCGGTCTTACCGCTGCTGATTCGAGCCGGAGGAGGAATAGTATACAACCATGGTGAGATGGGATTCGGTCGAGAAAACGCTGCGACGGCCGCCGACGTGGTTCTCGTACCAACTTCCGGTGTAGCTGACCGGTACATTGCGGCCGGGGTGGACAAGGAACGGATTATCGTCACCGGACTGTGTATCGAACCAGCGCTGATAGCACAAGCGATGACAGCCTTCGAGCAGCGTCTGACACGTATTGAGGACGGCGGAGTGATAACCGGTGGGATCTTTGTGGATGAGACCGAGCCGTCGCACCAGGTTCGTGAGGTTACTGAATCAGTCGTGTCGGTATGTCGACAGGGGGGAGGCCGATTGTTTGTGTTTTGTCAGTCGTCAGGTTACCTTTCGCGACGATTGGCTGCGGAGTTGACGCGGCAGGGCCTGCCATGGGGGTATGTCGACAGCGCGCAGGGAATCGGGGCCGAACTGCATCCGGTGACTCTGGTGCAGACGGAGAATCGACGGCAGGAGCGGGGACTGGTGGCGCGTTTGTTCGCTGACCTGGACTATGTCGTTGCGCCGCCGAGGGAGAAGCTTCTCTGGGCGGTTGGCTTGGGGCTTCCGCTCATTTGGCTGCGTAAGGGCTTCACGGAGGCTGAACTGGACAGCGAACAACTCGGCAATAGCCTGGGAGTCGCCAGGTCGATTCATGTCGGAAGAGGCAAAACGATGCTGGGACCGCTGGTTAACATGCTTCAGGATTCGGGTGAGTTGGCAAAGATGGCAAGGGTTGGCTGGGGGAAGTATCCGCTCGACGGCTTCGAGGCTGTCGCGAAGATTTTAGTTAACCTATGCCAGTAACTCTCGTTATAGTATGGAAGGTATAGTTGCATGCCATCATTAACAATATGGGTATAATGGAGTTATGATAAAACTCATCGGTACCGATGGTGAACGGTACTACAGCTGGGTGATAGAGCCGGGTGTCCACGTGTTGGGTCGGCTGGATGAGAACGAGTTTGCGGTCCCGGACAAGACAGTGTCCCGACGCCATGCCGAGATCGAATGGGACGGCTCGGCCAACGAGTGCTTCATTCGTGATCTTGGCAGTCACAATGGCACGACGGTCAATGGCGAGCTGATTTCTGAGCGTACGAAAGTCGCGGTCGGGGATCATGTCGGGTTCGGGCGTACAGAGTTCAAAATCGCCGATGAATTCAGCGATGATTCCCAGACCAAGCCACCGCCGACAAAGCTTCTGGGTGAGGATCCTTCGGAACGGTCGGTGTTTCTATCGCTGAGCGATATGCGTCGGCCGCTGCCCTCGAAGGTGACTGATTTGCCGGAACTGGTGCCGACGCTCATGGATATGGCCCGCATGCTCGTGCTGCCGGAGCCGCGTGAGACCATGCTGGAGCGGTCGCTGGCGCTTCTGGCGAAGGTGATTCCTGCCGAGCGTCTGGCGATCCTGTCAGTAGATCGGGAATCAGACGAGGTAACTCCATCGGCTGTGATTCTGCCGCACGGGAAGGATCCCGGCGGCTTTCGTCTGTCTCGGACGATTGTCAAGGAGATCATGGCAAACAAGACCAGTATTCTGATTGGTGACCCCATGAGTGATCCCAGATTTGCGAGGCAGGAGTCGATCATTATGGCTGAGATCAAGTCGGCCATGGTGGTACCGTTGCTGGATGAGGATGAATGGCTCGGCATTCTGTATGTAGATACCACGAACCCCATGCACCAGTACAACAGTGACTACGTGCACCTGTTGTCGACGTTCGGTAACATTATAGCCTCGCGATTGGTTAACTACAGCCTGCTCACGGAGCGTCAGCAGCGTCAGGTGATGCAGCGAGAGCTGGCGCGGGCGGCCCGGATTCAGCGAGGTCTGTTGCCGGGCGAGCCGCCAACAGTGGCTGGGTACATCCTTTCCGGATACCAGGATCAGTCGCGTGACGTGGGAGGCGACCTATACGATTACGCCGTCCTGCCTGATGGGTCGTTGCTTTTTCTCGTGGCGGATGTCTCTGGAAAGGGAATGGGCGCCGCGCTGCTGATGTCGAATCTGCTTGCGGCCTTCCGCATGCTGTATTCGGAAAGCGGCCTTGATTTGCAGCGTGTGGTCAGGCAGGTCTCGGCGCAGATGCACCGGTATACGGCGGCTGATATGTTCGCTACTCTATTTATTGCGCTACTGGACCCTAAGACAGACACTATCCAGTACATCAATGCCGGACACAATCTGCCTATGATTGTCAGGTCTGACAACACGGTCTCCGAGCTCGAATTCGGCGGGGTGATGATTGGCGCGTTTCCTATGATGGCGTGGGAGCTGAAGACGTTGGCGATGGAACCCGGAGACGTACTGGTTACCTTCACCGATGGCGTCACTGAGGCGACTCGCGGTGACGAGGTGCAGTATGGCGAGGAGCGTCTTCGCAGGCTTGTGGCGTCATCGCGCAGTCTGCAGCCGGCAGACCTGTGTGAGCGAATCAAGCGGGACATTGATGAGTTCGTGGAGGATGCACCACAGTCGGATGATATCACCACCCTGATCCTGAAGAGGGATGAATAATGTTTTCTGAAGGCCAGACATTTGCACATTTTAAGATCAAGCGGCTGCTTGGGCGCGGCGGTATGGGGGAGGTCTACCTGGCGGAAGACGAGAAACTGGGCCGTGAAGTAGCGCTCAAGATACTCTCGGGCGAGTTCTTTTCTGATACCGATAAGCTCAAACGGTTTCATCGCGAGGCGCGAACGGCGGCGCAGATTTCCAATCCGTACGTGATGTCCATCTATGATATCGGCACTGCTTCGGTTGAGGGCGAAGACGATGACGTTCACTACATCGTGATGGAGTACGTCCCCGGGCAGTCGCTGAGCTCGTGGTTGCTCGATCACAAGGCGAAGACAACGGACATCCTTCGCATGGCCGAGAAGATCGCTGGCGGACTGGCAGCAGCGCACAAGCTGCACATCGTGCATCGCGATATCAAGGCAGACAATATCATCGTGGACGAGAACGAGGATCCACGCATTCTCGATTTCGGTTTGGCTAAACCAGTTGAGCCGATCGGATTGAAGACTGAGGCACAGTCGACAGACACGATTTCCGAGGAACTGACGCAGGCGGGCAAGATTATCGGTACGGTGTCGTATATGTCACCGGAGCAGGCCAAGGGAGAGCCGGTTGATACGCGGTCTGATGTCTTCTCGTTCGGCATCCTGCTGTATCGGATGGCCAGTGGCGAGTTTCCGTTTGCCGGAGAGACCCAGGTTTCGACCTTGGCGAAGATCCTCGAAAGGCGTCACGAGCCACTCCGTTCCAGGGACGCTTCGATATCTCCGGAGATGGAGCGAATTGTTGACAAGTGTCTCCAGAAGAACCCGGACGACCGGTATCAGAATACGCGCGACCTGGTGCTTGATATCCGAAGTCTGCGTCGGCAGTTTGACAGTGGCATCACGGAGACGGTTTCCGCGGTGACCGGCCGCGCAGCCGCCGACATGGGTGGCAGACGGCGCAAGATGGGGATGGCTATCGGCGCGGTGGCTGTATTCGTTATCATTGCGGTAATCCTGGCCATGATGGACTTCAGTGGTGGCGGTGGTTCGTCTGCAGGCGGCGTTCAGGCCGCGGGTAACACCCTGGCCATAATCGGATTTGAGAACAAGACCGGTGATCCCAGCCTCGACTGGCTCAAGAGCGGCTTGCCCGAGGTGCTGTTGACTGATTTGGCCCAGAGTAAGGCCATCAGTGTGGTCAGTCCCCGTCGCATGGATGACCATCTGGCCGCAATGGGGAGTAGCGGGGCTGGCGGGCGGCATACGTATGAAGACTATCTGCATTGTGCGGTTGATATCGGTGCGGTCAATGTCCTCTCGGGATCTTACTTCAAGCTTGGTGACAAGATCAGGATCGATGCCCGGATGGAGGAGGTTGCGACAGGGAAGATCGTTCTGGCGGAGAAGGTTGTCGGCGAGGACGCCTTTATTCTGGTGGACAGCCTCAGCGACAAGATCGCCTCGTCGTTGAACATTCTGGAGTCAATGCGCGGCGCAACCAATGCCTCGGAGTTTGCGTCTACTTCGTCGGCTGCGTACAAGCACTATCTTCAGGGCCTGGATCTGTTTCAATTGGAATTGTATGATTCCGCGATCGCGGAGTTCCATCAGGCAATAGCTCTGGACTCGACGTTTGCGCTGCCGTACATGAGAATCGGCATGGCCAAGGTTTTTGATGGACGCCAGCAGGAGGGACGGCCCTGGTTTTTGAAGGCGGCCGAGTACGAGGGGCGTCTGCCGGTCAAGGATCGCACGCTTCTTGACGTTTATACGGATACCTGGGTGCACCAGCAGTTCGATGCCGCTTAT
>CAZXRO010000202.1:1463-5604 GCA_964642435.1 uncultured Ignavibacteriales bacterium | reverse complement strand
CACATACGTCAATGATGCCGAATGCTCGCTCTTGAAGCGGAGCAGGGAGGAGATTATCGGCCAGTCGGTGTTTGCCTATGGTGAAGATGCTGAAGTGGGTGCCACTCAGCAGGAGATCATCGATAGCACGATAAGGGACGGTCACTGGCGAGGCGAGGTCGTCAACTATGCTGCCGATGGTACCCGGATCATCCTCGACTGTCGAACTCGGCTCGTTCACAATGATGAAGGGGAGCCGATTGCCATGTGTGGCATCTCGACCGACATCACCGAGCGTAAGCGTATCGAGCGAGCACTGCGGGACAGCGAGACTCGATATCGCGGTTATGTTGACAATGCTCCCGATGGTATCTTCGTGATCAACAGTGAAGGCCGTTGCATCGACGCCAATGCGGCGGCATGCCGGTTGTCAGGTTACACGATGGACGAGTTGATGAACACGGAAATTCGGAAACTCTTCCCGGAAGAAACGCGTGAAGAGGCTGCCCGACATGTGGTCTCGGCCCTTTCCAGTGGTCTCTTCAACGGAGAGGTTGCCATTCAGGTCAAGGACGGCAGGCAGGTGTGGTGGGACTTGAGTGCGGTCAAGCTCGGTGACGGTCACTATCTGTGCTTCTGCAAGGATGTCACCGAGACCATGCGACTGCGCCAGATGGAATCCCGCGCGCAACGTCTGGAGACTGCCGGCCGAATCGCCGGTCAGGTGGCGCACGACTTCAACAATATGCTCGGTCCGCTGATGGCCTATCCCGAACTGATTCGCGAGTTTCTCCCGCACGATTCTGAGGCGATATCGTTTCTGGAGTCTATCGAAGTCGCTGCACAACGTATGGCTGAGGTCAACCAGCAGTTACTCACCCTTGGACGGCGCGCTCATTACAGTCTTGAGCCGATGAACCTCAATACGCTTATCAGGCAGGTTCTGGCCGACCTGGAGAGTCCCCCCGCTACGCTGGTCATCGAGACCAATCTCGACCAGAAGCTGATGAACGTCCTCGGCGGCAGCGCCCAGTTGCATCGTATGCTCACCAATATGGTTCAAAACGCTCGCGATGCTACTCAGGACATTGGTACTATCACTATTACTTCCGAGAACTTCTATGTCGATGAGGTCAATATCGCCTATGGGCGCGTGCCAAAGGGTGAGTACGCCAAGATCTCCGTTGCCGATACCGGCTGTGGAATTGCAGAGCACATGCTTCAATCCATTTTCGATCCGTTTGTCACCTCCAAGACCGCCGACAAAAAGCGTGGTTCAGGGCTGGGCCTGAGCGTGGTCGACGCTGTCATCAAGGATCACAACGGCTTTTTGGATCTGTCCACCCGGATTGGAGAGGGGGCTACGTTCTATGTGTATCTGCCGGTAACCCGAGAGGAAGTAAGCGGCCGATCGCAGACTGCTCCGAGCGGTGGCAGTGAATCAATCCTTGTGGTTGACGATGACCCTGTTCAGCGCCAGCTGACCGAACACCTGTTGTCCCGGGTCGGATACCAGATCACCTGCGCACAGAGTGGGGAGGAGGCGGTTGAGCAGCTTAAGCAGCGTGCCTTCGACCTGTTGCTCCTTGATATGATTATGCCCGATGGAATCGACGGGGCCGAGACCTATCGACGCGCCATTGAGATCAACCCCAGGCAGCGAGCGGTGATCATCTCGGGCTACTCCGAAACAGACCGGATTCACGAAGCACAGCGGCTGGGCGCCGGTGCCTATGTACGTAAGCCTTTCTCACACCGTGACATAGCATCGGCAGTGCGCGCCGAGCTGGACCGGAAGAAGTAGGGGGAGCTGCGGGGCGATACAGGGGATCAATGCTGTGCTTCGGCCCGTTTTCTTTGAGTGAGCAGGCAATCATCGGGGCGTCCTCGGCCTTTTGGTTTGAATGATGTGACAGCGTGGGAAGGGGCCGACTCGATACACCGGCCGGTATTCCAGATTCCCACCTTCGCCGGATGCAGCACTCAGGACAAAGAGAACTTGCGCAGCCACGAATCGCCAGCTATTCTTGGGGTATCAAGCAGGGAGGATTTCAATGATCAAGTTATTCAGGTATGGGTTGTTGGTTTCGGTTTGGTTGGTGTTTCTGTTCGCATCCCGGTTGTCCGCCGGGAATGTAGGCGGGCTCAACATCGATGATCTCCCATCGGATGCTCCTGAAGGCTACGAGTCCACAGAGGCTTTCGTAGTCTTCGACAGCGGCTACGCCAAATGGGAAGCGAAACATCTGAGGTTTCAACGCCACATGTGCACGAGAGTTCTGAGTGACAGCGTCTCCCGCGAGGCGGGCCGCATGGCGGTGGAGTTTGCCGACTACGACCACCTCAAGCGATTTCAGGCACATGTCTATCACGCGGACGGTTCCGCGGATGAGTACAGGAAAAAGGCCGCGACCAAGACGACCTACGGTGATGTTGTGGTCTTGGAATTGCAGGTGGACAGTATTCGAAAGGGCGATGTTGTCGAGTGGTACTACGAGATTGAGTACTATGGTGGGTATGACGATTTGGGCCCAATGAAGCTGCTCCATTTTGCCATGGTTGACAAGGGATTGACTGCCGGCACGGTGCGTCGCATCCAGGAGAGTCTCGATCGCGAGTACGACAGGTACCTGGAACAGGTCATGCGAAACTTACCCGCATGGTTCTTTGACGGACCATTCTACACTATGGAGTCGACCCTGAAGGTTGATTTGATGACTCGGATTAACTACTCATATTTCCCCGCGAACCTTCCTGCAGAATCTCAAGAACCGGCCTACGACGAGGACTGGTTGTCTGGCTATAAGTACTACACGTGGACGGTCAGGGATGTAGCTCCGGTGAGCGCATCAGCGAACGCTTCTGAGCTCGCTGCAGACAGAGTGGCGTTGTATTTCGCAATGCTGAGCACAACCCATGGGGCAAGCATTGAGCGAAAGCAGTTTGCAAACGACTACTGGGCCAATATCGGCTATGGTTTGAAGGCGTTCCTGACAGTGTATTGCGACAATAGCCGGCCGTGCCGCAAACAGGCGCTCAAACTGACCGAGGGACTCGTGAGCGACCATGCCAAACTCGACTCCGTGTACCAGTTCGTTGCGAGAGAGTACCGGCCAGATCACCCCCTGTTGGAGATACGTCCGCAGCAATGGAATGTAGCGCGATTGTTCAAGAAGAAGAATGGCTCAGGGTTTGAGATCAATGTCCTGCTCCTTGAGATGCTCCGGGATGCTGGATTGGAGGCGTGGCCGCTGTTCATCAGCACGAGAGGTAAGCAGAGCTTCAGAGATGTTGGGCAGTTCAACCACATGATTGTCCTGGCAAGCTCTGGTGGTGAGGCAGTATTCCTCGATGCGTGCCTCGGTAGTTGCGCACCTGGATCATTGCCTCTCATTAGCTCCATCGAGGAAGGATTGCTGATTGGTGAAGAAGAATTGTCATTTGTTACAGTTGTCGCCAACGAGTGTTCGGTTCAAGACAGCTACCATGAGTCTAATGTTCCTTAGACAATCCGGATCCGCGGAGATTCTGCACTGCACACGTGCCATGTGGCCTGGGTTTGATCAAACCGAAATCCAAGGCCCTGCTCTTCTACGACTACGTTAGCGCTGTAAACCTCACCCGGTTACCGTAGTTGGATCCCGGGACACGGTGATCATGAGGATTCCAGACGAGATGCCAGCCGCAGTGTACAACCAGCTCCTGGTTGTTTCCTGCTGTGATACATCGGTTGGTCGTGTGCTCACGATTCTGGACGGGTCCACTAACTGGTGAAGCGGCGATGCCGCAGAAGGCGCCGTGAATCAGATTCTCCAAACAGTGACAATACTCCGTTGAACATCTGCTCTCAGGCAGTTGAACAGCTGCCTGAGCGATATCGTGTTCCTTTACTGCATTGCCTTGTCAGCCACCGGGCGCTTGTAGCAGACTCCGCTGGCGGCACCGATAGTCGCGGACCACTGCCTGCCAACCCTCTGTTTCGGCGTTTTTGTTGCGGTAATTCGGAGACACATACGTATCTTTCGGGCTCAGATGATTGGTGGTACTTACTCAGGAGTCAAGAGTGCGAATAGCTGTTATCGGTGGCGGTGCGGCCGGTATCTTCGGTGCAATAACGGTAGCATCATCAGGCAGGCGAACAGTTTCAGTAGAGGTGCTTGAG
>CAZXRO010000202.1:0-1453 GCA_964642435.1 uncultured Ignavibacteriales bacterium | reverse complement strand
GATTTCGGGCGGGGGGCGCTGCAACGTTACCCATAACTGCTTTGAACCGAGACTGCTTGTAGAGAGTTATCCGCGGGGCAAAAGAGAGTTGCTGGGCGCCTTCAGCCGTTTCCAGCCACGCGATACGGTAGCCTGGTTCGCCAGGCACGGCGTAGAGTTAAAGGCCGAATCAGATGGCAGAATGTTCCCCGTTACAGACCGCTCGCAGACTATTGCCGATTGCCTCTTGAACGTCGCCGAAAAGTCGGGTGTGAAGATCAGGCTGGGAGCCCGAGTTAGCGACATCGTCTCGAAAGCTGCTGATGACCGAACCTCACCGTTTGAGGTAACTCTGCAGGATGGGTCAATGAAGGCATATGATCGCGTGCTGGTGGCTGCTGGCAGCAATAGACGAGTTTACGAACTCATCGCCGCACTGGGTCACTCGATTGTCCCACCGGTGCCCTCACTATTCACATTCAAAGTCTCCGACCCACGGTTGAAGGGGCTCTCCGGGCTTAGTTTCAAACAGGTGAAGTTGAAGTTGAGCACAGCAAAAGGTGTCACGCTGCATGAAGCCGGTCCCATGCTGATCACTCACTGGGGATTGAGCGGGCCGGCCGTCCTGAGACTCTCAGCTTGGGGCGCGAGAGACCTCAACGAGGCCAGATACAAGGCCACACTGACAATCAATCTGTGCCCCGGACTTCAAGCAGAGTCGCTGTACCATGAGTTGCTTGCCTACAAGAAGCAACACCCCCGCAAGCTTGTGTCTTCCGGCATTCAACTGGATATCTCGCGTCGTTTCTGGCAGCGTCTGATCGAATTGCAGGACATCAGTCAATCAACGACCTGGAGTGAACTGAGCCATACCGCTATCCGAACGATAGTCTCCCTCCTGACACAAGGGGAGTACCAGGTAAGCGGCAGAGGCGAATTCAAGGAAGAGTTTGTCACCTGTGGAGGCGTGAGATTGTCCGAGGTTGACTTCCGCACGATGCAGAGCAGGATTCGCCCCGGCCTTTTCTTTGCCGGGGAGGTTCTCGATATCGACGGCATCACCGGTGGTTTCAATTTCCAGAGTGCCTGGACCACTGGCTGGATAGCCGGAAGCCATATGGCGCAATAGCCCCACTCGCTGTTTGTATCGTGTGGCTGGATGCTCCACCGCCCGCCGAGAGGCCCCCCAATTCACTCGCAACAAGCAGATTGTGGCTGTCGCATGTCCGGTCAATCGGGCCTTAAGGGTGGCGCGATATACAATATCAGCGAGCACCTCAGCCCTTATCGGCAATCTGCCAACGCCTTGAGTAATTCATTAACACGCTGTCTGGTAACATAATAGATGTTCAGTTGCGGCCACCGGACGACTGCAAGGCCTGGCCGACCCCTGCCCGGAATATCACATCTTCCAAACAAAAGCATTGACAAGAGACGCCAAAAATGGTACTTTGTTCGTAAAGCGAACAAAGTT
>CAZXRO010000201.1:0-5609 GCA_964642435.1 uncultured Ignavibacteriales bacterium | reverse complement strand
TTGCGCGTGTCGACATGAGACTGGAGACTTGGCCTCGGACGATCAGCAAGCTTATCTGCGACTCCTCACCTGTGAGGGCCGACCGCCCTCGCCTCTTGTAAGCGACCAGGTATGAACGACTTCGACTCCGACAAGACCCGCGGCGTGCTGGTCCTCAAACCCGGCGCCACTGTCGCCCACTATGAGCTGATCAGAAAGATCGGTGCCGGTGGCATGGGCGAAGTCTACCTGGCCCGGGACACCCAGCTTGAGCGCAAGGTTGCTCTGAAGTTTCTCCCGCCAACCATGGCGCTCGACAGTCTGTTCCGCGAGCGGTTCATTCGCGAAGCCCGCTCCGCCGCCCGACTCAGCCATCCAAACATCATCACGATCTACCAGGTCGGAGAATTCGAGGGATATGTCTACATCGCCATGGAGTACATCGAGGGCCAGTCGCTTCGTGAGAGTATAGACTCCGGCCATATCGAGACTGACAGAGCGCTTGATATCGCCATCCAGATATGTGAGGGCTTGGCGGTGGCCCACGCGGTGGAGCTGATTCATCGGGATATCAAGCCCCCGAACATCATGATTGACACGACCCGTCGCGCCCGCATACTCGACTTTGGGCTGGCCAAGTCGGCCCACGACGATCAACTAACGCAGGCGGGCACGACCATGGGAACGGTCAGTTACATGTCACCGGAGCAGGCACAGGGCGAGGAACCGACTCATCAGAGTGACATCTTTGCGGTCGGTGTCGTGCTGTATGAGATGTTCACCGGGCAATTGCCGTTCAAATCATCGAATATGGCCGCGACATTGTACAGCATCGTCAACTCCACGCCGGAGCCGATCTGCACCCTCAACCCGTCCGCCCCGGCGGCGCTTCAGTGGATAGTCGACCGCGCATTGGCCAAGATACCCGAAAATCGATACGCTACCGCTCAGGAACTCGGGCAGGACCTGAAGAACCTCCGGCAGGGTCAACCCACCGCCCAGGTCACGCTGGCGCCACGACAGCCGGAGCCGACGGCAACAATGGTCAAGGCGCTGGCTATCCTGTGTCTGCGAAATCTCGGCGACTCCGAGGATGACTTCCTATCCTACGGCATCACCGAGGATCTGATTATCGACCTCAGCCACCTGGGAGCGATTCGCGTCGCGCCCATGCGCTCTATTCTGCAGTTCAAGGACTCGCACGCCAGTGTCGAGGACATCGCCCGCAAACTCAATGTTACCTGCATACTCGATGGTTCGATTCACCGCAACAACGGCCAGGTCCGCGTCTCGGCCCAGTTGGTCGATGCCATCTCCGGCGAAACAATGTGGAGCGAACGATGGCAGGAAGACACCGAAGGCCTGCCTCGAATCAAGCAGGCGCTCGCCAATGGCATTGTCGAAGCGCTCAACGTCAGTACCAAATCGGTCAAGCGAGCGGAGGTCGGCAGGATTGACGCCAGCGATGCCGAGGCCTACGAGAACTACCTCAAGGCCAAGTACAGCTTCGAGTGCAAGAGGGAGAAGCTCGATGTCGATGTGGCCATGGGGTTGTATGCCCTGGCGCTCAAGCAGGAACCGAACCTCGTTGCGGCAAGAGCAGGTATTGCCGAGATTATGCTCTACAATGGGGATTTCAGCAGCGCCGAAATCGAGTTGACCACGGCTCTCCGCGAGGCGGAACGGCATGACTCCAAGGTCGATCAGGCGGCCATCCTCCACCTGATGGCACGCATGCACACAGCACAGTCAAGCTGGGACCAGGCACGGCAGATTGCCGACCGTGCCCTCAAGCTTGCCCGTGATACGGGAGATCTGGCCGGAGAGGCGAAGATTCTGGGCACGATGATCTCGATTCTCCAACCCCAGGCGAAGTTCGATGAAGCGGTTGTGCTCTTCGACCGGGTCTTGCAGATCAGCCGGAAGCTCGATGACCAGGAAGCCACGGCGGAAGCCCTGAAGAACATGGGAGTTGCGTATGCACGTAGCGGCGATTACGACCGTGCTGTAAGACTGTATGCCGAAAGCCTTGCCCTGGCCGAGAAACAGGACAATCTGGCGCTTCAGGCCTCATGTCTGTCAAACACCGGCAACGTGCACTTCTACCGCTCGGAGCTCGATCGAGCGTTCGACAAGTACCGGCAGGCGTATGACATCGCCACGAAGATCGGTGATCGCACCCTGGCCGGACGACAGAGTCTCAACATGGCCCTGATAAAGCTCACTCGCAATGAGCGCCAGGAAGGACTGAAGCTGCTTGATCAGGCGGGCGATCTGTTCATTCGCCTCGGAGACAAGAGCACATATAGTCTCATTCAGGTGAATCGATCCCAGGCACTGTTAACCTGTGGCAAAGACCACGATGCCGCAGCGGCGGCGCGCGAGGCCCTGGCCATCGGCAAGGAACTAGGCCAGCCGTTGATCGTTGGCGACGCCCAGGCGCTGCTGGGCGCTATCGAGTTCTTTCGACGCAACCTGAATGACGCACGCACCCACTACGAACAAGCCCTGCACACAGCCACCGAGGCGGGTATCAGCCGAAGTTGTGTCCATACCCAGCTGGCACTTGCGCGCCTGGCTCTATATCACAAGGACTTCGCTACGTGCAAATCGCAGGCCGCCGCGGCTCAGACGCTGGCTGTTGAGATTGGCGAAAAGGCGGCGGTTGACATGGCCCGCGCCATGCTGGCCGCGGTTGAAGCATCTGTCGGCTTGTTCAACATGGGCTTACGGCAACTTGAGGAAACTCTGCAGAAGGTGGAGCAGACAGACCAACCAGAGGAACTCATGCAACTGACCATCATCACCGGACAAGTCCTCATGGAACACGGTGAAAGCGATGAGGACCGTGAGGAAGGGCGCCGTATGCTGCAGGATGCGCTCGCTAATGCGCAGTTCCACCATTTCGCACCTGAAATCAAACTGATCGAAGAGGCTCTCAGCGGTTAGGCGCGGCACACGCCAATAAACCAAAGGGAGCAGGCACTATACTCCTTTACGCTTCGCAGTCCGACCGCTCCCCGGCTCAGAATCCGAGACCGCCCGTGGCCGCGGCAAATGCATTGATGGGTACTTCAGGCCTGCGAGAATTCGTTGAACAGCATCAGATCCATTTGGCCCCGGCACGGTGTTTTTACTTTCATCTGACATTGGGTTATGCCTATCCTACAGGCACAGCCGCAAGGGCTCCGAACGAGACCGCTACTACAATCGGAAAGGATTGCCCCATGGCGCGCCTGTATGGACGCGACTCCCGTAAGAAAGGCATGATGCCCGGAAGTGTGGTCTATGTCGGGAAGCATCGCACTGAACCGGTTGACATTTCCATTACTGACTATTCCGCCGAGGAACTCCGGGAAATCACGGTAGAGCAAATTGAAGACACATTCGGCTATCGAGATACCAAATCAATCAGCTGGATCAATGTCGAAGGCATTCACGATGTCAGTATTGTAGAGAAAATCGGCGCCCGCTTCGGTGTCCACCCGTTGGTGCTGGAAGACATTGTCAATACCGGTCACCGGCCCAAGTTCGAGGAAGGCACCGACTACCTGTTCCTGGTTCTCAAGATGCTGCGCCCCGGTGACGACAATAGCAGGATTGTCGGCGAACAGGTGAGTGTGCTGTGGGGCGATGGCTGGGTTGTCACGTTCCAGGAATCACCCGGCGATGTGTTCGAACCTGTCCGCCAGCGAATGAGGCGAACCATTCCACGTGTACGTTTCATGGATACGGACTATCTCGCCTATGCCCTGGTTGATGCCATCGTCGACAACTATTTCATACTGCTGGAGCAATTGGGCGAGCGGATAGAACTGCTCGAAGACGAGCTCTCCGAGAACCCCTCAGCGAAGAGCCTTGAGACGATCCGCGAACTGAAGCATCAACTCATCTACATGCGCAAGACAATCTGGCCACTGCGCGAGGCTGTCAGCGGCCTTGAACGAACAGAAAGCAGCCTGCTTCACTCGGGAACCAGACCCTACCTTCGCGACCTCTACGAACATGTCATCCAGGTGATTGATACTGTGGAGACGTTCCGAGACATGGTTTCCGGCCTGCTGGATCTGTACCACACCGGTGTCAGTAATCGCATGAACGAGATCATGAAGGTGCTCACGATCTTCGCCAGCATTTTCATCCCGCTTGGTTTCCTGGCCGGCGTCTACGGCATGAACTTCGACACCCAGATCAGCGACCTTAACATGCCGGAGTTGACACTCCCCTTCGGGTATATCCTGTTCTGGGTACTGGCCGCATCGATTGCGGGAGGCCTTCTGTGGTACTTCCGCCGCAAGAACTGGCTGTGAGCGCGAAGCTCTGCTCTACCTTGTCTGCCACTCACCCCGAGTGCTCATAAGCGCCCACGCTACCAGATAGACCAGAGCACCAAACACCAGCGCCACCGTGAAGCCCCAGGCAAATGCGATGAAGAGCACGACAATGGATCCCAGCACACTCGCCGCACCGTTGACCGCAAATCCCCAGTCGATCAGTTCGCCCACACGGCGTGTTCCCTTGGGAAATGGCATGCCCATGAAGAACCCGAGCGGGAATACGAAAACGGCTGTCATGAGAATCCTCCATACCAGAGTCAGGCCATCGACCGCGTAGATCAACTCCCTGAACAGGAAGGCATCCAGCAGAAGCCACCCGACAATGGCTCCGAAAGCAACACTGTCCGGCACTTGAGCTGAGAAGCGGCTGCCAATGCCGGAGGCAACCAGCAGCGTCAACAGAACAGTAGCTATGCTGTGCAACGAGGAGCCAATGAGCAGCCCGTACTTCTGAATCAAGATGATCTCTACCGCCATGAACGCGATACCGATTGCAAAGAAGTACAGCCACGGAACTGCTTTCAGCTTCGGCCCCTTCTTGAGGAAGGGTAGCAGGTTCGCAGGAACAATGATCAGCAAGACCACCGCCAGAATGATTAGCATCACCAGCCGCGACAGGGGAAAACCGTAGAACTCTGCGTATGGTATCACTTTCTCTGCACTCTCGCCGGTCAGGTTACGCCACAGCCCAAGCTGGGCGACAAACGGACGGTCATCGCTGACCGGTGAAATATCGATCCGCGCCGAATCCGCTACCGCCTGCCACCCCTCGGTGACAATCCTGTTGATCAGGTTTCCTCTCAGTGAGTCATTAGCAGGTGGGTACAGCAGATGTATCTGGGCAAACCGCTCCTGGGTGAGAGGCCCGAAGGCATAGTAGCGCATGCTGTCGGTGAGCGGTTGTCTTGACAACAGGATCATTTTGCGGCGCATCTGTGGCAGGTCGTAAACAGCAAAGTGTTCGGTTGGCCTTTCAACTCCCACCTCATCAAGCGCCAGCATAAGCTCTGAGACTAACCGCGGCACATAGACCTGGTGTTCCATCATCATCAAGCCACTGTCAGACAACGAGTGCCAGTAGTCTATGAATGCCTCGGTCGTGAACAGGTAGTTCTCGGCCAGCGCAAAGGCCCCGGAGGCCAGCGCTGCCCAGCTGTTGGAACTGAGCGAGTAGATGACATCGAACTTGCCCTCGAAGCGACGTACATAGGCGCGCGCGTCTTCCGTAACCACTTTCACCCGCGGGTCTCGATAGATATACCCCGAGTACTCGGCGAGCGTTATCGGTCCGGG
>CAZXRO010000200.1:0-5616 GCA_964642435.1 uncultured Ignavibacteriales bacterium | reverse complement strand
TCTTTGGGGTACGGGGCGAAGCCCCGTCGAATTTGATGCTGCTGAAGTAGTTGGCTTACTAATCAACTGAATACTCACAGAGTAAGGGCACCGCACAGCGCGGTGCCCTTCTTGTTTGCAGTCGAAAGAGGCACGGGTTGCGATGAGTGCTCGGGCTACTTGATCAGTACCATGCTGCCGGTCAGGCGGGTGTTGTGGTTGACCTCGAGCACGTAGTAGTATGTCCCGCTGGAGACCGGCCGGCCTGCTCGATCGGTGGCGTTCCAGTCGACGGTGCGGGTACCCGCAGGGGAGGTTCCCTCGTACAGGGTTCGGACATCCTGCCCAAGCACATTGTAGACCTTCAGAGACACATGAGCTGATGTCGGCAAATAGAAGCCGATAGTGGTATTGGGATTGAACGGGTTGGGATAGTTCTGGTAGAGTTGTGGTGTTGTCGGCAGGGCACCGAGCGCATTCTCCAGTTCTGTGGCCAGGATCTCTTTGAGCTGTTCCCGACCATCGGATTCCGGGCAATTACAGGCAGCATCGTAGAGTGTCTGGAGCATGGAGCTGTCGAGTTGGCCGAGATTGCCGGTACCATTGACAATTGGTCCCGTTGGTGAATTTGGGCCATTGTTTGATCGCGCATTCCAGTTATTGGATAGGGCGCAGACGTCGCCGCTGTCGATACTGCCGGAACCATCGGTATCGGCGTAGACAGCGTGGTATGGTTGCCATCGGCCGATGTCATTGTGGGCCAGGGCGAGGTGCGGACCCCAGCTCATATCGGTGGTTTCGCGAGCGGGGCCACTGCTGCCGAAGTAGATTCCGAGAGGGAGGATGTCGTGCTCATCGACGACACCATCAGCATTGGCATCGCCGGGCCAGACAATGGCCCCGGTGACGAAGATCGGACCGGGATTCAAGGGGCTGAAGCCGATACCGTTGACATCGGTCAGGGAGTCCGAGGCCGATATCCGGATTTGCTGCAGTTGTCCGAATGGTTGTGCTGTGGCAGGGTAGAAGCACACCTCGGTGATGCTGTCGCCGTGGACGTATCGGTCCCATTGCAATTGCTCTGTGGAGCCGGCGAACCGGATGTAATCGGTGACCTGGGCATCATCGACCACGCTGTTGAAGGTGAAGCATGGGGTGTCGGTTACGGCGACGCCATAGGTGCCGCTGTTGATGATTCCCAGGGGGACAGTCATGTCGACCGAAGCGGCCATGGAGCGGCCGGGATCGGTTTGGATGCGAACACTGCCGGAGTAATTGCCTGCGAGTTTCCTTTCGCGGTCAACATAGACAAGCAGGGCAATGTTCTGGTCCGGGTGGAGGACACCGCTGGTCGGGGTGATCAGGGGGATCCAGTCGGGGCGGCTTTGCACCTGCCAGGTGATTGGCTGGGTGGCAAGGCTGCGAATAGTGAATTGCTCGACCGAGGAGGCAACTCCCAGATCAAGGGCCGGCGGGATGATCTCGATCATGTCCTCGGTGTGGATGACCTCAAGCAGCAGTGTGACATAGGCGGTATCGGTTTCCGATGCGATAGCCAGTGAGTCGCGGTAGTTTCCGGGATTGAGCGATTGTCTGTGGACGGTCACCAGCGCTGAGAGGGGTATGTCGCTGACGCTACCTGAGGACGGGGTGATGGTTACCCAGGATGGGTAGTCCGTGGCCTCCCAATGCAGAGTTCCGGTGCCGGAATTGTCGATGATGAGGTTAGCCGAGGTGAGGTCCTGTCCATAGTCGAGTGCGGAAGTACTCAGCGAGAGTACGGGATTGGGTTGGGCGGTGACCTGAACGCTGGTGGAGCAGGTGGTGCCCTGAGAATCAGTGACGAAGAGCATGGCATTGTAGACTCTGGGCAGGTAATAGGTGTATGATGCAGTCTCGGATGTGTCTGAGTACCCGTTGCCCAAATCCCAGTAGAACTTGTATGGTGGCAGTCCACCGTTGACCGTAGCAGTGAATGTGACCGGCAGCGGAGTGGGGCCGATAGGGGGATTGGCCGTCGCCTGGCAATCCAGCGTGGAGCCGATTGCAAGACGAATGATCACTTCCTGTGGCGAATTGAGGGCACTGGGTGATGATACAATGATGGTATCCTCGAACGTTCCCGGTTCGAGTTGTTCTGTGTCGATGCTTACGGTGACCTCACTCGGGGTGGTTCCCGCGACGGGATTGGCGCTGATCCAGTTGGTATTGAACCCGGTCAGCGAGAAACTGAGCGGGTTGGCTGTGTTGCTGGTGACGGTGAAGCTTCTCGGCGCGGGATCGGAGCCGGTAAGATCGGCTGAGAAACTGAGAATGGCCGGGTCGAGGATCAGGTCGGAGCCGGGGAGAACCTCGAAGGCGCCCGGGGCTGTCACGGTGCCGAGACCGATTTCCTCGACGGTTATGTCATATACGCCAATGGCGGCATCGGTGGGAATATCCACTGTTGCCGTAACTCTGGTTGTGCTTGTGGCGACTCCCGTGGTGGAGAAGGACGTTGTCGGGTTCTCGAAGCGGACCACTGTCTGGTCACCCTGACCGAAGGACGTGTAGGAGCCGTTGATGACGATGTCAATTGTTTCCCCCTGGGAACCCAGTGACGGCGTGACCTCAGTGATGAGGGGCGTTGTGTCCTCGGTAACGGTCAGGGTTACATAGACAAACTGCGGCGAGTTGTCGGCGTTGTCGCTTGCGACGGTAATGCTGTCAGTGTAGGTGCCGGTGGGCAGGGCTGTGTTATCGATTGTCACTGTGGCGGTGGTCGGGGTGCTACCGGTCTGGGGAGTGACGTTCATCCAGTCTGCCGACTCGATGGCAAGGAAGTCGAATTCGCCCGCACTGGAAGTGATGTTGAATGTCTGGTTGTCGGGATTGGCGCCGCCCTCGGTGGCTGTGAAGTTCAGGCTGACCGGGCTTAGGACGATGTTGTTGGCCGGTTGCGCGACGGTCAGGTTTATGACGATCTGCTGTGGACTGTTGGTCACCAGCGGGTCGGTGGAAGAGATGCTCAGGGTGTCAGCGTAGTCACCGGCGGCGAGTCCTGTGATGTCAAGGCTCACGAGAACGGACGTATCTGTAGTCCCGGCAGTCGGGTCGAGGGCAAGCCAGGGGGAACCGGGTTCGGCAATGGTGAAGTCAACCGGGGCACCATCGGTGCTGACTCGGAAGGATTTCGGGGCTGGGTTAGCACCATCCTCAGTGGCGGTGAAACTGAGCGAAGTGCTGTCAACCAGCAGTGCGATTGAATCGGGGTCGATGGTTACTGCAATCACGACCAGTTGTGGTGAATTCAGTGCAGTGGCAGAGGAGATGGGAACGGTGGCATGGTAGATTCCGGCAGCGAGGCTATCGATGTCTACGGTCACAGTGACGGTGTCCGGTGTGGTGCCGGAGGCTGGGTCAAAGGCAATCCAGTCCAGACCGGTCAGGTCGGCCGCATAATCGAGTGGTTCATTGTCGGAGGTGATGATCAAGTCCTGCGGGGCCGGATTGGCGCTGTTCTGGATGGCCTGGAACGATAGCGTATCAGCGCTGAGGGCAAGGTTTGAGCCGTTGATCACCTCGAAAGCCTCGGGGGCGATGACGGTTTTTCCGGGAGTTGGGAGCTCGAGTACGATGACATCGTATTCTCCCGGGGCGATAGTGTCGGGGATGGTAATCTCGATACTCAGTTCGGTGGGGCTGATGACGTCTGCGGTATCGGCGAAGGTGGTGTCATCCCCGTCGAATTGAACCAGGGTGAAGTCGGCCTGGCCAAAGTTCGTGTTGGTTGCGGTTACAGAGAGTGTGATCGTCTCACCGGGGGAACCGTGATCGGGCGTGATGGATTCGATGCCGGCGACAGTGATGATGACGGTGTCCTCAGTCGACAGCTCGCCGTCGGTTACGGTGATGACAACCGGATAGGTCTCGGCAGTGCCGAATCCAGGTGACCATTCAAAGGTGGCGATGCCATTGCCGGAGTCAGTGAAGGCAGCATCGGCAGGCAGGTCGGTAGCCAGCAAAGAAACGGAGTCATTGTCAGGGTCTGAGGCGAAGACCTGGAGGGTGAGGGTTGTGCCCTCAGCGATCCAGGCGGTGTCCGGAATGGAGTCAAACTGGGGCGTCTGGTTGGCGGTAGTGATGAAGAACGAATCGGTGGCCGTGTATTCACTGGCGAATTCGTGTGCATTGATGGATTGTACGCGCCAGTAGTAGGTTCCCTCGGCGAATTCATCGGTTGGCAGGTAGGTCGAGTCGTTGAGGCGCGTGGTGACGGTGGTGCCCTCATCGAAAGAATCCTCTGTGGCGTACTGGAGTCTGTAGGCTGAGGCCTCGGCGACGCTGTCCCAGGTGAATGTGGGCGGATTGGCCGTGAGGGTGTCGCCTGTGGCAGGCGTGCGCAGAACCGGCGGCTCGGGAATGGGTACTTTCAGGCCGGTAATCCAATCGACAGATATTGTTCCTTCGAAGGTCTCATCATCGGAGGCCAGGTGAATCTTGGTGTGAGTGATGTCGCCCATCGGCATGTCTGAACTTTGGTTGATCCAGACGGTAGTCCATTCGTCAGCAGGCACCCAGGTCCAGGAATCAGAGGTCGTGGGGGCGTCATTGGGTGTGATCTGGATTGCCACTCTGGTATTGCCAGAGTTAAATACTCGTGCCTCCAGTCGATTGGTCTCGGGCCAGTCAAATGCTGCTGCCGGGGATTCGATTATCTCGGTGGAGATTTTCACGGAACAGGGGTTGATCCAATATCCATCGAGAACGACATCGCAGTTCATGACGGCGGTATCTTCCCAGGAGGTCCAATACCACTGGGTAGGGGTAGCGATGTCTTCACAATCGGTCTGATAGGTGTCGCAATTGGGTGGGGCGAGATACCAGAAACACATATTTCCCGGGGTGGCGACAAACCAGTCCTCGACAGATTCGGTGAAGTCGGCGCGGCCGGTGGTATCGACAGTGTACTGGGCCTCCTTGGTCCAGTTGGTGGGATTATCGGAAGCCTGTTGAGTGGTTGTGCCGGGCAGGGACGAGGGTATGGTATCGGCCATGCCTGCTATGGACAGCAAGAAGACAGCGCCGATGGCGGTGAGTATCGGGCGGGCACAATTGCGTGTGGCCGAGGGCATGTCGGCCATGTATGTTCGCAAGCATTGTAGCACAATATACGACCTGTAGTAACGGGTGCAGGAGCCCTGTCTGGGGCCACACAAATATATCTACTGATACGCCGGGCGTCAACGGTAGTCGGGTCCTCGTCGTTGACAATTTCCGACAATGAGTTATATTCCCAATGAGAGTCCATAGTGATTCGCCCATGGGGACTTCGCGAGCACGAGCACACTTTCGGGTTCCCGGACGTTGGCTTACAAACGTAATGGTACCTACCAACTACCAACAATATACGGCTTGGTGTTAGATAACCTGCAATAGGAACTATCCCATGATCTTCTCTCTCAGCTGTCGGTCTTCGAACCGGTTTCACCGGACGATTCTGTCCTGTTCTCTGCTTGTCATCGGAGTCAGTTTTCTCGTTGCGCCTTTCATCGAGGCTCAGACGGTGAGAGTAATGCCTTTGGGGAATTCCATCACGCGTGGAGGAGGCAGTACAGGGGAAGTGGGGTACCGTCGGCCGCTTTACCTGATGCTGGA
>CAZXRO010000199.1:0-5624 GCA_964642435.1 uncultured Ignavibacteriales bacterium | reverse complement strand
GAAGACTGTGTATGGTGTCGAGGTTCTCGACCATGAGAGTGTTGTGAATCTCGATGTCGAGTTGGCCGAGGTACCGCTGGAACCGTTGATTCAGTTTGTGGATCACGATGCCTACACCGTCAGTGCCGGCGATACGGTTCAGATGGACATCACGCTGACTAATGTCGGGTTGGGCGATGCCACCGCCGTGTCGGGTATCCTGGGCACCTCTGATACGTACGTGACAATCCAGACCGGCTCAGCCTTCTTCCCTGATATCGATGGATCTGGCGGCACGGCTACCTCGCTGACCCCGTTTACGTTCATCGTTGATCCGCTCTGTCCGTTGTACCATCAGGCATGGTTCGCGATTGAAGTCACCGCCAGCCCCGGTGTTCTGGATACGCTGACCTTCAGCGTCATCATGGGGCAGCAGATCGAAGATTTCGAATCCGGCGATTTCCTCGCCAATGAATGGCAGTTTGCTGGCAACCAGGATTGGGTTATTGTCACCAACCCGGTGTATCAGGGCAGCTATGCCGCCAAATCCGGGACAATCACGCATAACCAGACATCATCGATCTCTCTGACTCTGCCCGACTGTGAAAGCGGCCAGATCGCCTTCTACTACAAGGTATCCTCGGAAAACAACTGGGATTACCTTCGTTTCTATATCGACGGTATCGAGAAGGACAAATGGTCAGGAACGGTTGACTGGAGCCAGGCGACCTTCAGCGTCAGTGCGGGAACGCACACGTTCGAATGGCGCTACACCAAGGATGGCAGCGCCTCGTCCGGCAGTGACTGCGCCTGGGTTGACCTGATTCAATTGCCGCCGCATACGATTGACACCGATGCCGACAATGACGGAATCGATGACGCTCTGGACAACTGTCCGTTGACCTACAATCCCGACCAGGCAGACGCGGACGAGGATGGTGTCGGTGATGCCTGCGACAACTGTCCGACAGTCGCTAACACGGATCAGGCTGATGGCGACGGCGATACAATCGGCGATGCCTGCGACAACTGCCCAAGTGTGGCCAACACGGATCAGACCGATGGTGACAGCGATACAATCGGCGATGCCTGCGACAACTGTCCGACAGTCGCTAACACTGATCAAGCCGATGGCGACAGCGATACAATTGGCGATGCGTGCGACAACTGTCCGACAGTCGCTAACACGGATCAGGCTGATGGCGACGGCGATACAATCGGTGATGTCTGCGACAACTGTCCGACAGTCGCCAACATGGATCAGGCTGATGGCGACGGCGATACAATCGGTGATGCTTGTGACAACTGTCCGGACGTGCCCAATCCGGATCAGGCCGATTCCAATGACAACGGTGTCGGCGATGCCTGCGACTACATGTGTGGCGATGTTAATGGCGATGCTGTGGGTCCGAACGTAGTCGACATGACCTATCTGGTATCATATCTCTTCAGCGGTGGGGCTGAACCGCCTGTCATGGAAGCTGCGGATATTGATGGTTCCGGTGGCAATCCCAATGTATCGGATCTCACGTATCTGACGGCCTACCTGTTCTCGAGTGGTCCCGCCCCGGTGTGTTGAGACGTATCTCGAATCGAACCTTTAGAAAGCCGGCCTGCGAGGGCCGGTTTTCTTATAAGCGATTCTGCGTTAGAGGTGACAAGGCATGCAAGCAACGCCTGTTCAAGGTTGACTGGCCGCTCGTATTTGCAAACCTTAGGCACAGAATCGGTGTTATGCAGATGATTGACACGACAAGTATGATATCACCAGGAGGAATACATGAGCGAGAAGATCCGCCAGGTTTGGCGAAAACTGGAGCACGGTGTCTATATCGTCACAATGGGCAAGGGTACCGAAGGCAACGCGCTGACTGCCAGTTGGGTGACCCCGGTCAGTTCGGACCCCTACATGATGGCCATTGTGATCAAGAACTCTCACCAGTCGGCACCCATGCTGAAGAAGCACGGGGCGTTTGTCATCCATCTTATCGAGAAGGGTAACGAGGGCGTTGCCAAGGCATACTATGGACCGGCCGAGAGCGGTTACCGCAAGCTGGAGGGTACCTCTGTCAAGGACTCCCCGGGTACCGGCTCACCGTTGATCCCCGGCGCCATGGCCTGGTTGGACTGCAAAATCGTGGACACCCTGACTACCGGCAACCATACCGTGTTCATCGGCGAAGTCAAAGATGCTGAGCTGATCAAGGATGCGGACATCATGACCAGCAGCAACACCGACCTGAGGTATTTCGGGTAGTGAAGAACGGGCGGATAGCAATCACCTTGGCGGTGGCGGTGCTTCTGACATCCGCCGCCGCTGTCGGAGCGCAACAAGCCTCGCCGTCCGACACTCCCTGTGACTCGCTGCTGGTCGACAGTACATGGTATATGCTGCCCGCGCAGTGGTGTGGATGGAAGCTGGACTCATCGGATATCGCCGACCCGGCCACACTGGTGCGTCTGCCGGACAGCCTGACATATGAGGATTACCGTATCTACGTCACCCGCGACACACATGAGGCGTTCGTGAAGATGGCTTCATCGGCCGCGAAAGACAGTGTCTACCTGATCACCGATTCCGGGTTTCGCTCACCGGGATTTCAGAAGCGGATCATCAAACGGCGGCTGGCCGACGGCCAGGATCCCGACAAGGTGCTTCGCGAAGTCGCCCCGCCCGGCTACAGCCAACACCATACCGGTCGCGCCTTGGACCTGGTACCCTCAGAGGCACGGTTTGCCCATACCAAGACCTTCGAGTGGTTGCAGAGTCACGCCGCCAAACACGGGTTCGAGCAGAGCTATCCCGATGATCCGGAGTCACCCTTCCCCTGGGAGAGCTGGCACTGGATGTATGTTGGCGAGTAACCGTCAACGCCTTCTGTTCTCACATCTAAGCCATTATACCACAATGTATTAGGGCGGTCATTCGGCCGGGTTTTTTGTTGCTTTGCGCACGTGAATTGTGTACACTGACTCATAGTGAAGTGTATCCTATAACTGCATAAAGGACTGATATTCATGGCCTTAGAGCGTGAGAAAATAGAACAGATCTACCTTGAGGAGGAGATGAAAAGCTCCTACCTCGACTATTCCATGTCGGTCATCACCAACCGGGCCTTGCCGGATATTCGCGATGGCCTCAAACCCTCGAACCGCCGCGTCCTGGTAGCGATGAATGACCTGAACCTCGCCCCCGGACGGGCGCCGCGTAAGTGCGCCAAGATCTGCGGTGACACCTCCGGTAACTACCACCCACACGGTGAGCAGGTGGTCTACCCAACCCTGGTCCGTATGGCGCAGCCATTCAACATGCGGTATCCGCTGGTTGACGGGCAGGGGAATTTCGGGTCAATCGACGGCGACGGCGCCGCGGCCATGCGTTATACCGAGGCGCGCCTGACACCGCTGGCGATGGAGATGCTTGAGGATCTCAAGAAAGACACGGTCGAGTTCATGGAGAACTACGACAGTACCCGCAAGGAACCGACCGTGCTCCCGGCCAAGTTTCCGAACCTGCTGTGCAACGGTACCAGTGGCATCGCAGTCGGCATGGCGACCAACATCCCGCCGCACAACCTCAGAGAGATCTGCCAGGCGATTGTTCGCATGATTGAGGATCCGGAGTGTGACAACGAGGACCTGATGGAGCTTATCCCCGGTCCCGACTTCCCCACCGGCGGTATTATCAACGGACGCGAGGGCATCCGCAGCGCCTACACCACCGGACGCGGGCACCTTTCGGTACGGGCGAAGGTGGTGCAGGAAACGATGAAAAGCGGCAAAGAAGCGATTGTCGTCAACGAGATCCCCTACCAGGTCAACAAGTCCAACCTGCTGGAGAAGATTGCTGATTTGGTGCATGCCAAGAAGATCGAAGGTATCAGCGACCTTCGCGATGAATCCGACCGCGACGGTATGCGGATTGTGATCGAGCTCAAGCGCGATGCCCAGATGGAGGTTGTCCTCAATCAGCTCTACAAGCATACCACGCTTCAGAATACCTTCCCTGTCACCCTGCTGGGGCTGGATCACGGCATCCCCCAGCAGATGACTCTCAAGCAACTCATCCAGGCCTTCGTGGACCATCGCCATCATGTGGTGACGCGCCGGACGAAGTTTGACCTGGCCAAAGCCGAAGAGCGAGCCCACATCCTGGAGGGCTACCGTATAGCGCTTGACAATATCGATGCTGTCATTGAGCTGATCAAGAAGTCCAAGGATACGCCGAGTGCCCATGCCGGGTTGATGAAGAAGTTCAAGCTGTCGGACCGTCAGGCTACCGCCATCCTGGAGATGCGCCTGCAGCGGCTGACCGGCCTGGAGCGCAAGAAGATCGAGGAAGAGTACCGCGAGCTGATCAAGACGATCTCCAAGCTCAAAGCGATTCTTGAGTCCAGGGCTCTGCGCATGCAAATCATCAAGGAAGAGACGGAGTATATCTCCGAGAAGTACGGCGATGAGCGCCGCACCGAGATCCAGGACGCCGCCGATGAACTGACGGTCGAGGACTTGATCGCCGAGGAAGAAATGGCGATTACTATCAGCCACCAGGGGTATATCAAGCGGCTGCCGATTTCATCGTACCGTCGCCAGCAGCGTGGCGGCAAGGGCGTGATTGGAATCGAGACCAAGGAAGACGATTTCGCCGAGCATCTGTTTATCGCCTCCACCCATGATTACATTCTGTTCTTTACGACTCGCGGGCGCTGCTACTGGGTCAAGGTACACAGTATCCCCACCGGCGGGCGCATGGCCAAGGGCAAACCGATTGTCAACCTCTGCCGAATCGAGAAGGGTGAGGCTATCACGGCCTTCTGCAAGGTGCGTGACTTCACCCCGGATACGTTCGTCATGATGGCGACACGCAACGGTATCGTCAAGAAGGTGTCGCTGGACTCCTTCAGCAACCCGCGCATTACGGGAGTTAACGCCATCAACCTGCCGAAGGGCGACGAGCTGATTGAGGCCTCGCTCACCGATGGCAGCAACGATATCGTGCTGGCGTCGCGGAACGGCATGGCGATCCGCTTCCCGGAGGACAAGGTGCGCGCCATGGGGCGCAGCGCCTACGGTGTCAAGGGCATCAACCTCGGCAAGGGGGATGAGTGTATGGGCATGGTGGTCATCCGCCGCGATTCCTCGATCCTCGTTGTCACCGAGAACGGCTACGGTAAGCGGTCGGCTATCAGTGACTACCGCGTGACCAACCGCGGCGGCAAGGGGATCATCAATGTCAAGACCTCGGAGCGTAACGGCAAAGTGGTCTCGATCAAGGAAGTGATCGATGATGAGGAGCTGATCCTCATCACCCGCAAGGGTATCGCGAACCGCCAGCCGGTGAGGCAGATAAAGGTGATCGGCCGGAACACGCAGGGCGTGCGGCTGATCAATCTGGGCAAGGACGACAAGTTGATCGATGTCGCCCGCCTGGCCAACGGGGACTGACGGTGTCCAGCGGGGGCTTGAAGTTGAGATTAGCGTGATCTGACGTCATCACACTGATGTGATAGACGGGCGGAGCCGCAAGGCTCCGCTTGGTGGGGTTGAAAGGGCAAAACCTGAATGGCTGAAGATAGCACACAAGTGGGCAACCAGCTCCGGCAGCCCACCTTCCAGGTGGGCTTCTCGATCAGGGGTGCGTACCG
>CAZXRO010000198.1:3885-5653 GCA_964642435.1 uncultured Ignavibacteriales bacterium | reverse complement strand
TACCAGAACGGGGTTGAGGACTTCATTCACGGTATGTGGATGGAGAAGCTGGTGGAGGTTAGGATACGTCGTGTTATCGAGCGCAGTCGGCGAGATTTGTCGGTGAATCCCTCGACCCGTCTACCCGGTCCGACGGTTATCGAGCGGGAGATTCGCCGGCAGATTGAGATTCAGGAGGAGTTTGCGATCTGCTACGCCGATCTGGACAATTTCAAGGCGTACAACGACTACTACGGTTATTACTATGGTGACAAGGTGATTCAACTCACGGCTCGGGTTATCAAGGACATTGTGTTTGATCTGTGCCGCGGGGGATTTGTGGGGCACATTGCGGGGGATGACTTCATCTACATCATATCACCCGATGTTATCGATGCCATCTGCTCGCGTGTGATCAGTACTTTCGATGCGTTGATACCCTACCGATACGCGGAAGAAGACCGAAATTGCGGGTTCATCACGACAGCGAATCGCAAGGGCGATGTGGAGCAGTTCCCTCTTTTGAGTATGTCGATTGCGGTAATCACCAACAGCAACGGCAGTTTCAGTCACCCGGGTGAGCTTTCCAAGATGCTGGCCGACCTGAAGAAGGCGGTCAAGGCAAAGGACGGTTCCAATTACATGGTGGAACGTCGCCAGAAGTACTGAGCATTGTCCGGAGCGGTTCACCCGGAGTTACGCAAAGTCACGCAGGCACTTAGCGTTTGTCCCCGACGCATTCAATCAAGAGGTTCAAGGTTCCTGAAGATCGCCGCCCGGTGCCTGGTGAGGCTGGGTCTGACGTTCGGGTGGATTTTGCTCGAGGTAGGTTCTGAGCTGGCGGGCCGGTTCGTACGAGGGTTCATAATACAGACAGAGGTCCAGATTGTTGGTGACACTATCAAGCGGCATGCCACCCTCGAGATAGGCGACAGCGATCACATAATAGGCCTGGTGCATGGTTTCATCGCGTTTCAGACCCCGCCTGAGGACATTGACACCCTGGCTGAAGCGGCGTCGTTCAACAAGTGAGAGGCCCCAATTGAAGAAGTCCGAGGCGTCCATGTCGTGTACCCTCATGCCTCGCACATAAAGCGTGTCAGTAATCTGATACTGCTCAATTCTGGCGAAGAATGCCGCTCCCTGGAAGTATGCCTCACCCCACATCGGGGCGGCCTCGGTGGCCTTCATGTAGGCTACGGCGGCTGAGTCAACATGGCCCAGCTTCTCGTAGGCCTCGCCCATGTTCAGCCAGATTTGGGCAACATTCTTTGGTTTTTCGACGGCCGTATCGACCTTTTCTGCGGCTGTGTGAAACAGGGTCATGGCGGTATCGAGTAGATCGCGTCGCAGCATCATCAGACCGAGGTTGTTGTACGGGAGAGCATAGTCCGGGTCCAACTCGATTGATTGATGATAACTTCGATTGGCTTCCTGCCATTTCTCGAGTTTGAATTGAGCATAGCCGAGATTGTTGTAGACGACAGAGGAGTACGGGTTGACTTCCGTGGCCCGACGGTAAGCGTCCTCAGCTTTCTCATAATCCTCAAGGCGATCATACCTGAGCCCTTCGTTAAAGTGCTGCTGAAACTCGCTGCCAAGGGAGGCTTCGAAGAAGGCACGGTTGAAGACAACGCCGACTATCAGCATGACTGCAATCAGTGCGATCTTTCGTTGTGCGGAAAGAGAGCGCCAGTTTGTTATCAGCCCAACCAGCAGCGCAGCGGCCAGGATGATCATGAAGGGGATCAGGGGAAGACGATGCCGGGCAGTCACCAGGAACAGGACG
>CAZXRO010000198.1:0-3875 GCA_964642435.1 uncultured Ignavibacteriales bacterium | reverse complement strand
AGGTCACGCCATCGGTGGCGATACATGATGACGCCGCCCACAAAAAGTGGCAACAAGAGACCAAACGGGAAGTACAGGCCGGTATGCCAGACAAGTATGGAATAGATCCATGACTGGCTGCGTTCGTGGTAGATGTTGGCGTTGTCGCTGTTCTCCAGTCCACTGAGCAGGTAGATGACTTTCTTGAAGGTCAGGACGATGAAGTCGCCGGGGTTCTCGGTGGCCCAGTCGATTGCCTTGTCGGTCCAGAAGTCCGAGATTTCGGCGTCGGTCATTGAATGGCCGACCTCCTGTTCGGCGGCCTTGTTGGTAGCGGGGATGAACTGGCGCCAGCTTACGCCCTCGTTTAGCTCGACCTCCGGCATGAGCATCACCAGACCATTGGCAACGGGATTATTGCCCAGGTACAGGTTCACGCCGCCCTGAGATGAAACGAGCACGAACTGGTCTGCCACGAGGTAGTTTCTCACGGTAACGGGCAGGACCGCCAGCAGGACGCCGATTGTCAGCATTGCCACCGGCAGGACACGTCGCGCCAGGGATTTCAAGTGGCCCAGACTGAAGAACAGCCAGATGGCCAGGACCGGCATAGCGATCAGGATATTCGGCCGGGAGATGGCAGCGAGGCCGAAGATGATGCCGGTGAGCAACCAGCTTTTCAGTGAGTCGGAGTTTCGGTGTATGACGAGCCGATACATGCCCCAGACTGTGAAGAAGAGAAAGACGACCGGGATGAGGAACATGCTCTCGTAGAAGACGAGGATGCCATAGAACGCGTACATGAATCCTGCCACGATGGCGGTGCGCTGGTCGAAGAGATGCTCGGCCAGTTTGAAGATGAAAGCTCCGGTGCCAAACGTGACGAGTACCTGCAGGATCTTCGCCCAGAGGATGCTTCCGCCGGTGATCCAGGCCAGGAAGGCGAGGAAGTAGGGGTAGAGTGGTCCACGGAACAGGGTTCCCTCGCCCCAGAAGGACTGGTTGAGGATTTCGTGCGCCCATTCCCAGTGCCAGCGCTCATCGACCATAGGGACGGTGAAGCCGGGCTGGAAGCTCAGCTCAATGATATACAGGATGCGTACCAGGGCTGCCGCGGAGGCAACGATCAGCATCCAGCGGTTGTCTGAGGCCCATTGTTTCAGTCTGTCAATCATCGTCAGTTGTTATACACGTTTCTTTAACGCTTCGAGGAGAATCCCCGGAAGGCCATCCAACCCAGTATTGTGCACAACCCGGCGAAGGCAATAAGCGACATCCACGGGCCGAAAGCGCCGGTGAGCGTGTTCATCATGCCATCGTGTCCATCATAGAAATCGGCATACGAGGTCCAGGTCCCGATCATGAATGCGACGAGCACGCCGATGAGGGCATCGCCGGCGACAATGCCGGAGGCAAACAAGACACCGCGAAGGCTTCGCGCCTCTTTGACCTTGATGGATCGGGCGGTGCGCTGCATGGCAAAGGCGATGAGGCCGCCGGCCATGATGGGGGTTGACAATGACAAGGGCAAGTACAGCCCGATGGCGAACGGCAGCGACGATATGCCCAGCATCTCAACCGCCAGGGCAATCATGCCGCCGACGATAATCGGCTGCCAGGGGAGGTTGGCGTTCATGACGCCCTGGACGACAGTGGCCATGACGTTGGCCTGCGGTGCCAGCAATGGATCGCGGGCAGTGGCTCCCTCGACAAAGCCAAAAGCTTCATTGAGGAAGTAGAGCGTGAAGCCCATGGCGATGGCGGGGAAGAGCAGGCCGATAAACTCGGTCAACTGCTGTTTGCGCGGTGTCGCCCCGAGCAGGAAGCCGGTCTTGAGGTCCTGGGCGATATCGCCGGACATACACACGGCGATACAGACGATGGTCCCAACCGACATGGCGGTTACCATGCCCGCAACACCGCTGACGCCGAAATAGAGCAGGATAAGGCAGGTGACCAGCAGTGTCGCGATCGTCATCCCTGAGACCGGGGAAGAGGAGGAGCCGACGATACCTACAATCCGGGCTGCGACGACGACGAAGAAGAAACCGAATAGTACGGCCAGAAACGCCCCGAGGAGATGCAACTCAGTGCCCGGGAGGGCCCAGATGATAACAATGATCACGGCTACGCCGAGCAGGACCCATTTCATGGGCAGGTCGCGGTCGGTGCGGGGTACGCCACCTTCCACTTTTCGTCGGCCGAGCAACTGCGCGAATCCCTCGCTGAAGGAACTGACAATCACCGGCAGGGACTTGATCAGCGAAATGAAGCCGCCGACGGCGACGGCGCCGACGCCGAGATATTTGATGTAGTAGTCGCGAAGCTGCGCGGTGTTCATTTCGTTGATGGGGATCTCGCCGGGGGAGATGATGATACCGGGGATCTGCTCACCGATGAACGCGATCAGCGGTCCTACGCCCAGGTAGCCGAGTACGGCGCCGGAGAGCATGAGGGCAGCGATGCGCGGGCCGATGATGAAGCCGACTCCGAGCAGGGCAGGGGTGGCATCGATGCCCACATAGCCGCCCTTGAGGAAGCCTTTGAAATCGTAGTTGACCGATTCAGACCAGCCCTTGAGCATGTTCATGCCGATTTTGTAGAGCGCCCCGACAGCGATGCCGGTGAAGACGGTCTTGGCCTTGTCGCCGCCCTCGTCGCCGGCGACAATGATCTCGGCGCAGGCGGTTCCCTCGGGGAAGCGCAGGTTGCCGTGTTCGCGGTCAACGAGGTACTTGCGCAGGGGGATCATGAGCAGAATACCCAGCGAGCCGCCCAGCATGGACAGCCAGAAGATCTGCATTTTGGAGACCTCGTGGTGATACCCGGCGGCGACCAGTTGTTCGTTGGCGGCCCAGATGAAGAAGGCGGGGATGGTGAAGATGATACCCGCGGCGAGCGACTCGCCGGCTGAGCCAACGGTCTGGACGATGTTGTTCTCGAGCACGGTCACGTTGCGACCAAAGAGCATGCGCAAAATGGCCATGGAGATAACGGCGGCCGGGATACTGGCCGAGACGGTCATGCCGAACTTGAGGCCGAGGTAGGCGTTGGCGACGCCGAACAAGACTGAGATCATGGCGCCGAGAATGACGGCTTTCCATGTAACCTCGGGGATGGATTTGTCGGCTGTAATGAACGGCTTGAAGGATTTTTCGTTGTTGGAATCGGCCACACTACCTCCGCGTGCGATGGGGGTGAGACATTATGAATGTCGCAAGATGTTTGTAAAGGGGTTACGAGTCAAGGATTTAGTGGGGGGGAACCGCCCCGCCGGATTGCTCTGGCGGGGCGGGTGACAGAAGACGAGACAGCACTGTCGTAGTTCATGGCCTCTTGGTCTTAGGCTTCTTGAGCCACTCCTCGCGGAACTGGTGGTACTTCACGAGCCAATCCTTGAGGTCTTCCATCACTTTGATCTTCTCCGGGTGTTCCGGAAACCCGTCCCAGTGGACCAGCGTGTAGTCATCATAGCGGAATGTCTGGGCGGCGTGAGCAACTTCCAACCTCGTATCATATTCCTCTATGTGCGCGCGTTCTTCTACGCTCTTTCTGCCGTAACTGGCGATCAGCCAGACGCATGTGGGCTTGCCCGCTATCAGAGTCTCGACTAAATGGAAAACGGCGAGGTCAACCAAGATTAGGGGCGTCCGGACCGTTATGGGGCCAATAGCCGTCACTACCCCTCCCCTTGGCTTCAGTGAATCCGGGCAACCCGTGTCCACCACTTCCAACGGGGTCAGGTCTGTAAGCAGGGAACAGGTCGCTTTGTAGCTCACCGGCGCAACCTGTCGCGCTCTTGCATACTCGGGATACGTCAGGGCGAACAGCGGGCGGTCGGTCTCATCCTGAATGAATGCGCGGATGGTCGCCGTCACCGGCACCCCGTCCCAATC
>CAZXRO010000197.1:0-5672 GCA_964642435.1 uncultured Ignavibacteriales bacterium | reverse complement strand
GAGGACTATGACCCCATGGACTTCGAATGCTGGTTCGATGAGGTAGAGGTCGAAATCGAACTCCCCGACGAAGACGAGGACGACATCGAGCCCACCGGCAAGGAGACCATCGACAGTATCGCCGATTCCTCCATCGTCAACCCTCCCGTCTTCCTCGTCGAGTCCGGCAACTACTGGGGGCTCAGCGAACCGCCGTCAGAACGCCTCGATCGCATTCACGTCGAGTCCGAGACGTCAGTGGACGGCCTCGGCTTCCTTGCCGATGGCCGCGCGGTCATTTTCGGCACCAGCGACGGTAACATCGAATCCGAGCCCAACTCTGTCGTTGCCATTGCCCTCAATGAGATGATCGCCGACACCGAGTCGTTCAACGATTCCGCCGAGAAGGAAGCCTGATATGGCCGAACCCGCACGGATCATCGAGGGCACCAAAATCGTGCGCGTCAAAGGCCGAGGCATGATGGTCGTTATCCAACCCGATACCGTCTTTCGCGGCAACCCCACTATCCAGGGCCTCGCCAAGGTCTTCTGCCTCCAGCCCGAAACGGTCCTCGACAGCCTCCTCGGCTTCCGCCAGAACTCCCATGTCATCCGCCCGCTCTACGAAGACTACGCCCGAGCCGCCGACAGGCCCGAAACCGACGAGGTCTCACTCTGGCAGGCACGACGATACCTCCGCATCGCCGCCACCACGCCCACCGCCAACGAGTACACCGGCCGACTCCTCACCAATAAGGCCTACCTCTATTGGGGACTTCGCATGCCTGACGGCGGGAAGCTCCTGCTGCCGTATTCCAGCGCCTTCCGAAAACACCTGAAAGACCTTCGCACACAACAGAATCGCAAGTCGCGTATCAAGGCCGTCGACCCGGCCATCAAGTCGGTCCAGCTCACCATGGCCGGCATCAGGGGACAGGCCAGCGCCCTCAACGACATGATCAAACTCATCAAGGACCTCACCAGCGACGCCCAGTCAGCCTGCTTTGGCCTGGAGGCCCTCGATTGCATGCTCGAACTCATGCAAAACAAGCCCGCTCCCGATGATCAACCCGATCAGAGCGACCGCACCGAACTGAAAACCTTCGCCAAAGACTTCGCTGCCTTCAAAAACCACGCCTACCAAAGCCTCATCCTTGATCCCGCCCGCTTCCACCAGACGATCGCCCACAACGATGAGGTTGCCAAAGACATGATCAGGCAACTCAACGATGCCAAACTCCTCCAGGACGTGAAAAAACTCGTCGCTCACGCCGATGTTGTCCCGTCCGACGTCTGGATCGACCTCTGCGACACGCTCAAAACTGTCTATGCCTCGCTGGCCATCTCCTCCGAGGGCGAGACCTGTTTTCAGGACCACATCCTGCCACTCATCCAGGACCTCGCCAGCCAGCCAATCGAGTTACCCACCGGCGTCACGCCAACCAGGTCGGACATCGAGAAAGCCCTGCGCGAGGCCCCGCCGCCATCGGGCAAGGATACCATAATCGGAGTCGTCAGTGGTGCGGTTGGCACGCTCCCGCTGGCCATTGGGAATATGCCCGGGCCGGCATCGCTCTCGGTGAGCATGATGGAACTCTTCGCACCGTTCATCTTCAGGAAAATCGTGACCAAAGCGGCCTGGGAACCCACAATCGCCCTGCGACTGGGATCGTGGCTCTTCCGTGCCCTGGTCAAATCCGCCAATCTGCCCACGACCGGCATCAAGCGCGCCATGTATGCCGCTCAGGCGGGGGACATGAAAGGCCTGCCAAAAATCAACTGGAGCCGAAGCTTCATGAACAGCGCCGCCTGGGGATCAGCTATCGCCGTCCTCAGTTGCGTCGTGCTCATTTTCGCCGCTACCGGCGATGACAAGGACACCGTGCGCAAATGGGCCAACATCATCTCTGGAGCCGCCGGTACCGGACTCGGCGTCGGAGTCGCCCTCTCCCGCCTCAATGTCGCCATGCGCAGCGGCGCCATTCGCTCCGGAGGCGCCTTTGCCTCACGTCTGCTCGTTGTCGTCGGAAGCACCGCTGCCATCGTCTCGGGAATCCAAACCGCACGCGAGGAATACGGCACCGGCGATTCCACCGGCATGTGGCTTGCCCTCGGTGGCGCCGCCGGCGGCGCCATCTCGCTCGCCGGATGGATGATCGGTGCCGGCGCCACCACCGCCTCTACCGGTGTCGGACTCGCCCCCGGAGCCATCATCATGCTCGTCGGCGTCGCCATCGGTATTATCGCCGGCGTCTGGGCCGCCATCCGCGACTGGACCAGGACCGGCACCTACCGCGTCCTCTCCGCATACCTCACCAGTTTCTCCGCCACCATGCCCTACCGCCTGAATCACAGCTTCCTGACCAATATCGACACCCTCGGCACCAGAATACCCGCACACGAACAACAACGGCTCAAAAGCGAGCTGCAGGCCCTCACGGCCGCCTACGAGAAGATCAAACGAGAGCATCACGACCTCGATTACTGGGATGTCAACCCTGCCGAGACATGTGCCCTCTATGACCTCGGCTTCCCCGTCAACTGTGTCGCCCTTATCGTTAACGAGGATGAAGACAAGGTCATCGCTACCCTCCGCGCCGAGGGAAGAAAGGTCCCGGATCCCGTATGAAACATTATGCCGCCCAAACCGTTCACCAGGAACGTAGCTTGAAAATCAAGGAGCTTTTACGTGGCCGCCGCTACTAACCATCGTTTCCGAATCCAGCTTCCCAAGGGATGGTCCGATGTCACCGTTCACCTGTTCCACGGACCCGATATCGGTGGAATGAACCACGACCTGACGCTCTCAATCGAAGACCCCGCCGGCACCGGCAACCTTGAGCAATATGCCGATCTGAGAGTGCAAAACACCATTCAATCCATCCCCGAATGCGAACTCGTCAAACAAGAAACCGTCGAATTCGCCAACGGTATCACGGGCCGCGACGTATACCTCCGGGAAGTCGGAGCCAACGGAAGGACCGTCTTTCATCGTATGGTGTTTATGATCATCGACAGCAAGGGATACACATTTCGATGCCGGTTTACCAAGCACACGCTCAAGACTATAGGAGTAGAAGTTCAGGGTATTATCGACTCTCTGACAACTGACGTGTAGTTCCGATCGCCCATGCGACCAATTCGCCTGGGACAATTAGCTTGACACTGTATTATGGGCCAACTATGTTTACGCAATTACGTGGGTTGCGCAGAGCCACATTTCATACTTGATTCGGAAGGGCGCGATCCTTCGAATCGTAACCCGAATCTAAAGCGCTGAGATTCATGGATATAGCTAGTTTCTCATCCGACTCTCGCGCGGCCGTCAAATTGGCCCGCGAGGTTGCCGCTCAATTCCGGCATCGCGAAATCGAGGTCGAACACCTCCTGCTCGCCATCGTACGCCAGGAAGGCACCGAGGTAGAGTCCATCCTCAACCAATTGGACAAATCCCCGGCCACCGTGGCCTCACTCACCGAGATCTACCTCAAAGACCAACGGAAAGCTCCGCACGCTGTCGACAATGTCGCCAGTTCTCCCTCCGTACAGTCGGTGCTCACCCGTGCTCAACAGGAAAAGTCGAAACTCTATGACACCCTCGTCGAGCCGGAACACATCCTTCTGGCCATTTTCGACCCCCAAACCCCCCTCGCCGATTACATCAGCGCCAAGCTCGAAATTGCCAAAGAAGACATCTACCGCGCGATCGCCGAAAACAAGTCGGTCGAGGAAATCACCTCCGGTCCCCCGCAGGCAGGGGAAGAGACCGGCGAATCGAAGTCCTCACGGCGCGTCAGCGGCACGCTCCGCTACTGCATCGACATGACCAACCTCGCCACCGCCGGCGAATACGATCCCATGATCGGCCGCGAGTCCGAGCTCAGGCAGCTTATCCAGATACTCATGCGTCGACGCAAAAACTCGCCCGTCCTCGTCGGCGGCGCCGGAGTCGGCAAATCCGCTATCGTCGAGGGACTCGCCCAGGCTATCGTTGCCAACGAGGTCCCGGCCGCACTACAACACGCGCGCCTCATGGAACTCGATCTCGGCGCTATGGTCGCCGGAGCCAAGTACAAAGGAGAATTCGAGGAACGACTCAAATCGCTCATCGGCGAGGTCGTTAAATCCTCCGGACAGGTCATCCTCTTTATCGATGAAATCCACACTATCGCCCCCGGTGCCGGTGGTGGCGGAATCGATGCCGGCAACCTGCTCAAGCCCGCGCTCGCCCGAGGCCAGCTCCGACTCATCGGCGCTACCACCGAGGAGGAATTCACCAAACACCTCGAAAAAGACAAGGCCCTGCTGCGACGCTTCGAAAAAGTCAAAGTCGAGGCCCCCGCGGTCGATGAAGCCATCACTATCATCGCCGGAGTCTCCAGCCGCTACGAGGACCACCACAAGATCAAGATCCTCCCCGAGGCTATCCGTGCCTCCGCGAAATACGCCAAGCGCTACATGAGCGACCGCAACCTCCCCGATATCGCCCTCGATATCATGGACGAGGCCGCCAGCGAGTTCTCCGTCAAAAAAGAATACGCTGTCCGGCTCATCCCTACCCTCGAAACGCAGATAACGGACTTGCAGAAGCTCATCAGCGACCAACACACCATCCTGCAGGACTCCGATGAAACCGAGGACCCGGTCATTCTGTCCTATCGTGACTTCGACCGCAATTCATCCCGTCTGCATGAGTACTGGGGACACAAGCTCGATGGTGACCAGCAGGGACTCGAACTGCCCAAGAGCGGTGCCCTGCGCCCCCGGTTCGATATGCAATGCCGCCAGTGTACCGCCCTCAAGGAAATTGTCGACAAGCTCGAGTCGCAGGTCGAGGCCTCTGATATCGCCGCGATTATCGCCCGCAGAACCGGTATCCCCATCGCCAAAATGATGACCGCCGAAAAGGACCGGCTGCTCAATATGGAAAGCTACCTGTCCTCCAAAATCGTCGGTCAGGAAATGGCCATCAAGGGCGTCGCCAACGCTATCCGCAAAGCCCGCGCCGGACTCAAACCGGCCTACCGACCCGTCGGCTCGTTCCTCTTCCTTGGCCCCACCGGAACAGGGAAGACCTACCTGTCAAAACTCCTCGCAGAGTTCCTGTTCGATGACAAGAACGCCATGGTCCGCCTCGATATGTCCGAATTCATGGAGAAACACTCCGTCGCCAAAATGATCGGCGCCCCACCCGGCTATGTCGGCTACGAGGAAGGCGGCGTCCTCACCGAATCCGTCAGGCGGCGACCGTTCTCCATCGTGCTGTTCGATGAGGTCGAAAAGGCCCACCCCGATGTCTTCAACGTCCTGCTGCAGTTGCTCGATGACGGCCGTCTCACCGATGGACAGAATCGAACCGTTGACTTCTCCAACTGCATCGTGGCCCTGACCTCAAACTATGCCGCCGACATGATCCTCGATGCTGACCGCGAGGGGAAAGAGGTCGACATGGAAGCTGTACGCAACTTCCTGTTCACCAAGTTCCGGCCCGAATTCCTCAACCGCCTCAACGATATCATTATCTATCACAGTTTCTCGCAAGAGCAGGCCGAAACCATCGCCAGACTCGAGTTCGAGCAACTCTCCGGACTGCTCAAGGATCAGGACATCGAGGCGGAACTCAGCCCCGCGGCGCTGGCCAAGCTCGGCCGCGACGGCTACTCGTTTGAACTCGGGGCACGACCCATTCAGCG
>CAZXRO010000196.1:0-5673 GCA_964642435.1 uncultured Ignavibacteriales bacterium | reverse complement strand
ATCTCTTAGCGGCCTACGCGCTCCTGAAAACGCTGGGGTATGATTTTCAGAACGTAGACACGCCGTCGATCGTACTGTCCACCGCTCCCATGCGGGGCCAGACTATCGAAACCGACGGCATACGCATCGTAGCCGATTGCTACAATGCCAATCCGGAGTCGGTCAAAGCCGGTCTGGAAGCGTTCTTCTCGGTGCGCCCCGGTGTCCGCCAGGTATTGATCCTCGGCGATATGCGCGAACTCGGCACCCAGGCCGCTGCCCTGCACAAGCAGATCGGTCAGACCCTGGCTGCCTATGACTTCCACCGGGCTCTCATGGTCGGGCCCTTCATGCGCCACGCCATTGAGGGCGCCATCGCCGAAGGTGTTTCCCCAACCCGCTTTGTACACTACCACACCGCTGAGCAGTGTGCGGCCGAGATCCGCAATGTCCTCAAAGACGGCGACCATGTGTTCATCAAGGCCTCACGCGGCACCGGATTGGATAAGGTACTCAACACCATCGTGTCCGAGGAGGTCCGCTGATGCTCTACCACCTGCTCCTGCCACTCAGAGAGGTCTTCTCGGGTCTCAACCTGATCCGATACATCACCTTTCGCTCGGCTGCCGCAGCTATCACCGCCCTGATCATCGCCCTGATCCTCGGACCGCTGTTTATCAAGCTGCTCAAAAAGTACCAGATCAAGGAAAAGATCCGCCAGGAAGGACCCGCAAGTCACCAGGCCAAAGCCGGCACCCCAACCATGGGCGGACTCATCATCCTTGCCGCCATCGTGATCCCCACCCTCTTGTGGGCGGACCTGACCAACTACCATGTCCTCATGGTCCTGCTGGTTACCCTCTGGCTCGGGCTGATCGGGTATATCGATGACTACCTCAAGGCCGTCAAACACAACCCCAAAGGCATGGTCGCCCGCACCAAATTCGCCGGCCAGCTCGTGCTCGGTCTGGTGTTCGGCCTCTTGCTGCTCTATGTCGCACCAGAGGGACACTACGATGGCTCCACCTCGATACCCTTCGTCAAAAACTACGTCCTGGTGCTCGGAGCCTTCTATGTACCCTTCATCATCCTCGTGATCACCGGTGCCTCCAACGCTGTCAATCTTACCGACGGCCTCGATGGCCTCGCGATCGGGCTGTGCATGTTCTGCTTCGTTGCCTTTGCCGGACTGGCTTACGTCAGTGGCCGCATCGACTTCAGCTCCTACCTGCAGATCAACTACCTGCCCGGAACGGGGGAGATGACTGTCTTCTGCGCCGCCGCCATCGGCGCCGCGCTCGGATTCCTGTGGTTCAACTCCAATCCCGCCCAGGTCTTCATGGGCGATACCGGAGCACTGGCCCTCGGCGGAGCGCTCGGCTCTATCGCCATCCTGCTCAAGAAAGAACTGCTGCTCGTGATCGTCGGCGGCGTCTTCGTTATCGAGGCCCTCTCGGTCATGCTGCAGGTCGGCTCATTCAAACTCCGAGGAAAACGAATCTTCCGCATGGCTCCCATCCACCACCACTTCGAACTGGGCGGATGGGCCGAACAGAAAGTGGTAATCAGATTCTGGATTGTCGGCGCCATGTGTGCGCTGCTAACCCTGGCAACTCTGAAGATACGATGACACTAAGCGACAAAATACAGGGCCGCAAGGTCGGTATCGTGGGCATGGCCCGCTCAGGTGTAGCCGCCGCCTTCCTGATCAGGACTACCGGGGGCCAACCTTTCGTCTCCGACTCAGCCCCGGCCGAAAAGCTCGGCGAACACACCAGGCAACTCAAGCTCGCCGCTATCCCCTATGAAACCGGCGGCCACTCCGATAAGCTGCTGGCCTGCGATTTCCTCGTCCTCTCGCCAGGCGTCCCACTCGAGATCGACATCCTGAATCGTGCCCGCGACAAAGGCATCCCGCTCTTTAGCGAGATCGAACTCGCCAGTTGGGTCTGCCAGGGAGGCATTGTCGCTATCACCGGCTCCAACGGCAAGACGACGACCACCACCCTCACCGGTGAGATCCTGCGCGCCGGTGGACTCGATGCTACCGTCTGTGGCAACATCGGGCTGCCGTTCTCCGAGGTCGCACCCGATATCCCGCACGATGGACTCGCCGTCGTCGAGGTCTCCACCTTCCAACTCGAGACCATAGAGACGTTCCACCCGGAAACCGCCGCAATCTTGAATCTCAGCCCCGATCATCTCGATCGTCATGGCAGCTTCGAGGCCTACGTAAAACTCAAATACCGCGTCGCCGAAAACCAGACCGATGAGGACTATCTCGTCCTCAACCAGGATGATCCCATCCTCTCAACTGAAACGATCAACCCAGACACCACCTCCGTCTGGTTCTCGACCACACAGGCCGTCCCGCTCGGCGCCTTCGTCCGCGATGGCTACCTCTGGGGCATCTTTGAAACCGAACCGAAACGAATTATCGCCGTCGATGATATCCGTATCCCCGGCCCGCACAACCTGCAGAACGCCGCAGCGGCTGTCGCAATCGGCATGCGCTACGAGGTACCCCCCGAGGCGATGGCCGGCGTCCTCCGCACCTTCGCCGGTGTGGAACATCGCATGGAACCCGCCGGCAAAGTCGCCGGTGTCAGCTTCATCAATGACTCCAAGGCCACCAATGTCGACAGCGTCTGCTATGCCCTGCGTTCCGTCCGAACCCCGCTCTATCTCATCGCCGGCGGTCGCGACAAAGGAGCCAGCTATGAACCGCTGATCAAGTATGGCGCCGACCGCATCAAGGGAATCATCGCTATCGGCGAAGCCAAAGAGAAGATCTTCGATGAGCTGGGCAAAGCCTTCCCGGTGGAAATGGTAGATACCCTGGAACAGGCCGTGCATCGCGCCTTCTCCCTGGCCCACCCCGGAGAAACCGTGCTGCTGTCGCCTGCCTGTGCCAGTTTTGATATGTTCGACAATTTTGAACAACGAGGCCGCGTCTTCAAGAAGATCGTGGCAGGATTGAAAGATGGTAAGACGAACCATACAGCACTCCTGTTCTAAACGCGAGCGGGTCGACGAACGACTGCTGATCACCTTCCTCTTCCTGTTGGTAGGGGGGCTGGTCATGGTGTATTCAAACTCGTCCATCCTCGCCGAGAGCCGCCACGGATCACAGTGGTTCTTCATGAAGAGCCAGTTCGTCTGGTCCGCCCTCTCTCTGGCGGCTGTCTGCGTCATCATCCGTCTGAACATCCGCAAACTGGCTGTCTACTCGGTACCCGCGCTGCTGATTGTCATCGCCATGCTGGCGTTGGTGTTCCTGATGCCCGCCCGCAATGGCTCGCATCGGTGGATCCTGCTGGCCGGACTGTCAGTGCAACCGTCCGAGTTCTTCAAATTGCTGATGGTTGTCTTCCTCGCCTTCTCGCTTTCCAATGCCCGGCGCGACATCACCCAGTGGAAGCAACTCGTCTTTCCCTATGGTATTCTGCTCGGTGTTGGCATGATCCTGATCGCCCTCGAACCCGACCTCGGGACCGCAATGGTCATCGGTGCTACCGCCCTTGGCATCTTCTTCCTGGCCGGGGCACGCGTCCAACACCTGGCGACGCTGGTCGTGCCCATGATCGTTGGTGGCTGTGTCATGGTCTTCGGCCTCGGCTACAAGATCGCGCGCGTGATGAGTTGGCTCGATGCCCTCATCGACCCCCTCCAGGGAAGCTATCAGGTCAAGCAGGCTGCCCTCACCCTCGGCTCCGGCGGTGTTTTCGGCGCCGGCCTCGGCGAGGGACGCCAGAAACTGTTCTTCCTGCCATACCCTCATACCGATTTTGCCTTCGCAACCATTGGCGAGGAACTCGGCCTGGTCGGCCTGGCCATCCTGCTCGGGGCATACTTCTACTTGCTCAAGCGTGGCCTGGCTATTGCCATGGACCAATCCGATCGCTTCGGCTTCCTGCTCGCCTCCGGGCTGACGTTGCTGCTGTTCGTTAACATTGCTCTCAACATAGCCGTTGTCCTGGCCATCCTGCCTGTTACCGGCCTGCCACTGCCGTTCATGTCCTACGGTGGCTCCTCGCTGCTGATTTCAAGCATGGCGGTCGGCCTGCTGTTGAACCTGTCACGACGGGAGGTCGCCGCCCATGCCTGAGCAGGTCGCCAGACTCATATTCGCAGGTGGCGGTACCGGCGGACATCTCTATCCCGCAATCGCTATCGCTAATCGCGTCCAGGAACTGCTCATGGAACGCATGAGGGTAGACATCCGCTTTGTCGGGACCCGACGCGGCATCGAATACGCCCGCCGCGACAACCTCGGCTTCCCGCTGGAACTGATCAATATCCGCGGCCTGGCCCGCTCGCTTACGCCCGCCAACCTGCTCGTGCCATTCCTGGTCATCGGATCGCTCATCAAGTGCTGGATGCTCATGAAGCGCGTCCGCCCCCACGTCGTTGTCGGTACCGGCGGCTATGTCGCCTGGCCCGTGCTGCGCGCCGCCGCCTGGCGAGGCATCCCCTGCGTCCTCCAGGAACAGAACTCCTTCCCGGGCATCACCACCCGCAAGCTCGCGCCGCACGTGCAACGTGTCTATCTCGGGTTCGCCCAGGCCCGGGAGCACCTGAAGACCAGTGCAAAGATCATGATCACCGGTAACCCGGTCCGAACCGAGATCGCCCGGGGCGATCGCGGCCGCGCCCTGGCGGCTATGGGCCTGTCGCAGGACAAAAAGACTATCCTCATCCTGGGTGGATCGCAGGGAGCCCACGCCGTCAACCAGGCCATCCTGAAAAGCATCACCTCTCAGGGACTGCCCGATGAGGTGCAACTGATATGGCAAACGGGGAAGAGAGACTACAAGGAGGTAGCCGCGCAGGTGGAAGACCAGGGTCTTGGTCTGTCTCTTTTCCCGTTTGCCGATGATATGGCCAGCGTCTATGCCGCCGCCGATTTCGTCATCGCCCGCGCCGGCGCCCTCACCCTGGCCGAGCTGGAAATGTGTGCCCTCCCGGCCCTGCTGGTACCATACCGCTTCGCCGCTGGCGACCACCAGCGCAAGAACGCCAGAGCCTTCACCGAGGCCGGAGCCGCCGTCGTTGTCGAGGAACGTGAATTCGAAACCACCGATATCCTCGCTGCCGCAACCGACATCGTCCGCTCCGAGCGCCTGCAACAAATGCAACAGGCCGTGCGAGCCATGACCGAGGGACGACGACCAGCCGTCGATGTCATCGCCGAGGACATAATCGAACTCATGGAAATGAACGGAAAGGATGCAAAGCACCAGTGACAATGCAGACTGTGACCACGACCAATCAACGGTTTAGAACAGGACGGATCATGTTTGGGAAAGTCAAGAGACTCTATTTCGTCGGCATCGGCGGCGCCGGTATGTCCGGCATCGCGGAAATCTTGTTCAACCTTGGTTACCAGATAAAGGGATCCGACCACACCCCCTCCGAGGTTACCGAATACCTCGAGTCTCTCGGCATTGCCGTGCACACTACTCACCAGGCCGCCAATCTGGCCGATGTCGACGTGGTTGTCATCTCGTCTGCAGTCGGCGAAACCAACCCGGAGGTGGTCGAGGCGCGACGACAGGGCATCCCCGTCATCAAGCGCGCCGAAATGCTCGGTGAGCTCATGCGCCTCAAGTTCTCGGTCGGCGTCTCCGGCACTCACGGCAAAACCACAACCACCTCCATGATCGGCCGCATCATGCTCATGGGCAAATATCA
>CAZXRO010000195.1:0-5689 GCA_964642435.1 uncultured Ignavibacteriales bacterium | reverse complement strand
CATCAGGATCTAAAATCAGGGGTTTGGAGACCAAGCTGAGTTATGAAGCGTTTCAAAGATCTGCGCATAGGTACCAAGCAGTTTATGGTGCTGGGACTGGTCATACTGGTGCTTTCGGCTTCGGTATCGATCAATCTCAGCCACATGGCGCGGATGAAGCAGGAGATGGACCAGGTGACCACCGATTGGTTGCCGCGCGTGATTGCCGTGTCTGATATCAATCTCAACACCGCGATTCTTCGGACTCACCAGATGGATTTTGCGCTGGCCGAGGGCGCCACACCCGATGTCGACCAGCAGGTTGCGATTATTGAGCTGATCGACCGGATCAATATGTCGATGGATACCTACGAGCGGCTGCGGCAGGACGGGGCGACAGAGGCCGGACTCACTGAGCGCGAGGCCTATTTGTATTCGGGATATGTCAGCAAGTGGGATGAGTATCAGGATTCGACGATAGCGTTCTTCCAGACGTACGAGTCGGGTGACGCCGACGCGGCGGTGGAGTTGCTTAACGGGGAGATGAGGCGCATTTTCGATGATCTCAGCTCCGACTTGCAGCAGTTGGTCAGCGAAATCCGGGCCAGTTCGATCAGGGCAGCCGAGCGAGCGGACCAGTTGTTCATTGATGCCCGGAGGGTATCGATGCTGGTGTTTGTCATTGCTGTGGGATTGTCGATTGTATTGGGTGGTGTATTGGTGCGGTTGATTTCTCTTCCGGTAGAGCGTCTGGCCCGGGGTGTTTGTGAGGTTGCTGGCGGTGATCTCAATGTGACGATGGGGGTGTCCAGCGAGGATGAGATTGGCAATCTGGCACAATCGTTCAATCAGATGACCCAATCGCTCAGGGAGGCGCGTGACAAGACCGAGCGGCAGGCCGAGACGTTACGCCGCCAGCACGAGGAACTGCAGACGACGCATTCACAACTGGAGGAGCAGTCGGAGCGGCTCAAGGCGCGTACGGCAGAGGTGGAAGAGTCCAACCAGGAGTTAGAACGGACGCTTCACGAACTGAAGCGGACGCAGGAGCAGCTACTGTTGAAGGAGAAGCTGGCCTCGCTGGGCAACCTGGTGGCGGGTGTGACCCACGAGATCAACACCCCGATCGGCGCAATTACCAGTGCCGTGGAGGTTTCGCGCCGTTGTGTTGAGAGGATCGAGGCCGCGCTTGAGGAACACAAGAGCTCGGAGGATTTGACCGGTTCGGTGGGGTTTATAAAGACGCTGCGGATTCTCAAGGAGAACCAGAGAGTGGCGACGACCGCCAGCCAGCGGATCGGGGTCATATTGCGGAGTTTGAAGAACTTTGCGCGCCTGGACGAGGCCGAGTACCAACGGGTGGATATCCACGAGGGGCTGGACAGTGTCTTGCATCTGATCCGGAAAGAGAAGCTCAAGGGAATCTCGATCCACAAGCGGTACGGGGATCTGCCGAAAGTCAGTTGCTACCCGGCGCGTTTGAACCAGGCGTTCTTGAATCTGCTAACCAATGCGGCCGAGGCGATTGAGGGGCCCGGGGTGATTACGATCATGACCAATGTCGAGGATGAGATGGTGCGAATCGATATCGCGGACACCGGGCGGGGAATTGAGGACGATCGGCTGGATCGGTTGTTTGACATCGGGTTTTCATCGGGTGGCCGTCGGGTCAAGATGGGTGCCGGGTTGTCGACGACTTATCAGATCATACAGGAGCACGAGGGGGAGATATCGGTCAGCAGCACGATTGGTCGCGGGAGTATGTTTACGATTCGTTTGCCAATCAGGTAGGGGGCAGATGAACGCAGCCATTGGTCGGGTCTGGGGGAGAGATCGGTGGCAACGGTGAGAGTCTACTGGTCGGCCAGTGTTTCCAGCGGTTCCAGATGAGGGGGCAGGTTGTTCTTCAGGCGGGTAGCTTCCCACTCCTGGCGCGAAATGACGGCATCTTCGCCGGAAAGGGATCCGAGGATTTCGAAGTAGTCGGCCTGGTGCTCATGTGCGCGGACGCGTTCGGCCGGATGACAGCGGACGACATAGACGGTCTGGACTGACTGGTGATCGAAGTCGCGCCAGTACTGCTCGTCTTTGAGCAGACGATAACGGTGTCCTTCGAGTTCAGTGATGATATCGGGGGCATCGATGCTCTTGGCACGTTCAGCGGCAGCCTTGTATTCGTAGAGGATGGTATAGGCGGAGGCGGCGCTGGAGCTTGGGTAGCGGTCGTGCCGTTTGACGAATTTCTCGACGAATTCCTTGCCCTTGTGGTAGTTGTACTTGTAGGGCACACGCCAGCACCAGGAGACAGTTCCCACCACACCCTGCATGACCTCGGGTCCGGCGCCCTCGGCCATACCGAGGGTCAGGTTTGGTACCACTATCTGTACGGAATCTGCGATTCCCATTTCGGAGACTTGCCACAGGACATTGACCATATCCTCGCCGCCGAGGACGAGCACGAGCACATCGGGTCGGACGAGCTTGACCAGTGATAGCTGGCGAGTGAAGTCGGTGGTGCCCAGGGGTGTAAAGACGCCGGGGTGGATAGCTTCATCGGTGGTGCCGGTGAAGCGCCGGACGGCTTGTTGGGTGGTCCATCCCCAGGTATAGTCGGCAGCGATATAGTAGTACTTCTTACCGCTGAAGCTGCTGTTGAGAAATGCCGCCAGTGCCTTGGCTGCCATCCAGGAGTCATAGCACTCGCGGAAGGTGTGTCGGTGGCCGGAAACCCCGGTGGTTGCGGTCGAGTAGGTCAGGGTGGCCATAAAGGGGACTCCCTTTTGCTGGCACACTTCACCGACGGCGATGGCGACAGCGCTGGAGGCGCCGCCGAAGATCATTTCGACACCCTTGTTGTCGATCATATCGATCACGTTGGCGCGAGCGACTTCGGGATTGGAGCGTGTATCGGCGCATACCAGTTCGACCGGTCGACCGAGGATTCCTCCCTGGGCATTGATTTCATCGATTGCGATCACGGCGGCGCGATGCTGGTTGTCCCCGAGGGCGTAATAGGGGCCGGTACGTGGGTAGTTCAGGCCTATCCTGAGTGTGTCAGCAGCCCGGGCGCCTGGTGTGGACACCAGAACGCCCGGGATCGCGATCATTACAAGCGTGAGTATGCTGCAAAGCAGACGAATCACGTTAGGGTAACCTCTTGAGGTTAGAAGTTCAGCATAAATGCCGACTGGACGCGCAGGTTGTCGCTCGTCTCGGCGTTCTTGTACTCGGTCTCGTTCTGAGAGACTTCCAGGCCGAGGGTCACCTGCTGGACGAGCTGGTACTCGATAGTACCATAGAGCGTCTGGTTGTTCAGACGGCTTCCATCGGCGAGGGCGTCTTCATCGGTCTGGTCGATACCGGCACCGGCAATGAGCTTCACGCGCGAATGGGGTTTGCCCCAGACGGACAGCCAGCCACCCTGGGCATCGGTGCCATCGATGGTGTTCAAATTGGCCACGCCGCCGAAGTAGGTGTGCAGGTTGGAGCCGGTATAGGCTTCACCGAGCAGACCAAACTGCGGGGTGACATTAACCTGGAAGTGGCCGGCAAAGGCCCAGCTGTTGTAGGTTTCTTCCTCGGTGCGGTCGTTGGACTCGGCCTTCATCTGGCCCCACAGACCGGAGACACCGGCGCGAATCTGGGCGCCGCCCTGCGGATTGTGGTTGACCTCAAAGAGCCCCTGGAATGACGGGATACCGGCATCGGTACCGTCATCGATTCCATCGGCAGCGAGAGTGAGCGAAAGGGCCAGGTCATCACTCATGGGGCGGGCAATACCACCGCCGACCTTGACCTTTGTGTTCTCGCCGGCCTGACCGGTGTAGCTCAGGCTGACCTGCGGGCGACGGTAACCGATATTACCGCTGGCGAGCATATAGCCGTAGTTAAGCATGGGGGTGTTGAGTGGCGAGACCATGTCCCATGACTGACCGGCCTTCAGTTCAATGCCGCCTTTCTGCACCGTGAAGAATGCCTGGCGCAGAAGCAGCATGGGTTTGTTGTCCGGAACCGTGGCACCGGTTACGCCACCGTAGAAATCGAATTCGAGGTGACCGCCGACGTTGGCGTCGACATAGTTTTCGCCGGTTGCCTTCATGATGAAGCGCGAGTGGTTGGCAGTCATATTGAACTGCTCATCGTCTTCGCTCGCGGGTTTGGTCCACAGCGAGAAATTGCCGTGGCTGGTCAGATTCTGGTCGTAGGATCCATCGAGTTTGAAGTAGCCTGACAGATCGAACTTGAACGACGGCTTTTCGGCGGCAGAGACGGTCATGGCCAGCGCCAGGATCAGGGCCGCACTTATTACTAAAGCCTTCTTCATGTGAAACCTCCCACTGAGTTGTCTTCGAAACAGAATTCCCTGCTCGTTCAGTTGTTTTGGTTAAATGATTCGCTTTAGATTGGTTATCGGATGCGGGCGGCAAATATGAATCACCTGATGGGGTCTCGGACCGGTATAGTCCATGACTGCGCAATTATTGCACAGGTGGTAATGGGGGCGGAAACAGTGGCATTTTGCTGATTTTTCGGGGGTTTACGGTCGATCGGATGTACGGGCTGGGGGGCTGAGAGTAGAGTGGGCGCAGGCAGCACCGGTTTATTCTCGTTCGTGGGGCAGCCATTTGGCTATTGTCGGATACGACTTGGCCGGATTCTCGCTGTTCAACCGATGCCGGTGGGTTACTTCCGGGGGCCGATGCGCAGTTCCCTGGCGGGGTCGGTGACGGCGCCGATTTTCTCGGCGTAGCTGGTCTTGCTCTGGATATCCTCGTCGGTGATGAGGTGAACATCGAGCAGCCCGTCGCTTTGGTAGCCGGTCCTCATGTAGTTGATCTCGGCCAGGGCACGGCTCCACCCCTCGAGCCAGAGCTTGAGATGCTGGCGATGTCGATCGTCGCCATCGAAGTGGACGAGCAGGTCGATATCGCTACCGGGGCCGGCGGTGGCGTTCTTGGTGGAGCCGATGATGTAGAGCTTTTTCACGCCGAAGCGCTTGGGGTCGAGGCGCCGGGCGATACGTTCGGCCATGGTCATGCGCCACCGCCAGTGTTCTTCTTTGGTCGCCGGCTGATCTTTGGTGGGGAATCCTGCTTCCTCGACTGATATTCCCGGTTCCTGGAGGATGGCCAGGGCTTCATCCAGTTCAGCGTTCATGAATACTCGCAGTACCTCTCCATTGCTGCTGGAGGGAACATCGATAAGCCTGATGCAGTCGGACAGGTGGGCATATTCGGGTACGACGTTGCCGAGGATATTGCTGGCGGTTCGCAAGAATGGCAGATTCAGGCCGCTACCGTCCTCGTCCGGGTAGAGTGGCAGGTAGCGGATATTGGCCTCGACCAGGTCCTGGAAGAAGTGGGTGCCGAATGACAGGTCCGGCAGGTAGTTTCCTTTTTTCATGGCGATTTCGACGAGCAGGCTGGTGTTGTTGATATCGGAGTAGGTGACGCTGACGCCGAGTTTGATATCGCCTCGACTACCCCAGCGGCCTGGACCCATGAGGACGAACTGTCGTCTGGGGAGGACCTGGTTGAGCCTGCTGACGGCACGTCCGACTTGGACCATAGCTTCGCGATCAGGTAGTTGCGCGTATCGTTCGGGGTCGACGAACACGATATGGGTGATGTCGGGAACGCGACCATTGCTGACATAGCGGTTGGCTGAGAAGACGATTTTTTCCTCAGGCACATTCTGAGGAAGGGGAGAC
>CAZXRO010000194.1:0-5731 GCA_964642435.1 uncultured Ignavibacteriales bacterium | reverse complement strand
ATCGTTGTCGAGGAGCTGCCGAAACTGGCCGGACTCGATATCGAGGGCAACGAGAAGATCAGCGACCGTGATCTCACGGACGAACTGGGCCTTGGGGTGGGCGGTTACATCTCCCCTTATCTCGTCTATCAATCCGAGCAGACAATCAAGCAGCTCTACGCTGAAGAGGGCTACTTCCTCGCAGAGGTCGACTCCGAGCTGCAGTACACACTGGATTCCTCGGCGGCGACATTGACGTTTACGATCGATGAGAAATCGAAGATAAAGGTTGAGAAAGTGGTCGTCACCGGCAACGAGGGTGTGTCTGATGACGATGCCATTTCCAAGATGCGCAACCGCAAACGCGGTTTTTTGCGAAGCTCCGATTTTGCCCAGGAGAAGTACGAAGAGGATCTGGAGAAGTTTGTCCAGGCGTTTCACAATCGCGGGTATATCGACGCCTACCTGATTTCGGATTCAATGCGCATTGATACGTCGCGAAACCGCATGACCATCTTTCTCGACGTATACGAGGGACCACGATACTATTTCGGCGATGCAACGTTCAAGTTCAATGAAGTACTTGATGAGTCTTATCTTCGCAGCCGCCTCAAATTCCAGGCGGGCGATGTCTTTGACGCAGAGAAATACGAAGAGTCAATGGTCGAGCTGTACACCGCGTATCATGATATCGGCCATCTCCACGTGCGCATATTTGACGAACGCACGACAATCGCTGACTCGATCATGGATATCACCTATGAAATCACCGAAGGACTCCCGGCACGGATCAACCTGGTGAAGATTGTGGGCAATACCAAGACCAAGGAGAAGGTGATACGTCGGGAGCTCTCAGCGATTCCGGGAGATATCTTCAATCGTCAATTGCTCATCCGTTCGATACGCGATGTGATGGCCCTGAACTACTTTACACAGGTCATCCCAAACCCGGTCCAGTTGCCCAACGGCGATGTTGACATAGAATTCGAGGTTGAAGAGAAGCAAACAGGACAAATCAATGCCGGCGCCGGCTACAATAGTCAGGACAAGCTCGTTGGCAATGTTGGCATGGCCATTCCCAATTTCCGCGGCGAGGGCCAGACACTGGCGTTCAATGTCGAGTTTGGCAGCAACAGGAACTCGGTTTCGCTGAGTTTCACTGAGCCATGGTTGATGGGCCGCCCGACGCTGCTGGGAGTCAGCACGTATCTTACCAATCGCAACTGGTTCGATGACTACACGGAGGGTCGCCGTGGTGCCTCGATTCGGGTGGGACGTCGACTACGCTGGCCTGATCGGTACTTCCGGGTGTACACGTCGTACCGGCTGGAGCGCAACCGCTTTTTCGATTTCGACAGCCGATACGCACAGAGCAATTCCTATCAGGCGACCTATTATTTTGACGACCAGGATGACGGCGATGGCACTCGCAACGACCGCTTCTTGGGCAGTCAGACACACGGTCCGTACCCGGGTTCGTTGCTCGAGTATGGTGAGGACTGGCTGACGGCTTCACGGTTGTCATTTACGGTGACACGCGATTCCCGCAACCTGCCCGAGTTCGCCACCGAGGGCTCCAAGGTATCGTATACGTTTGAGAATACTGGTGGCGTGATGGGTGGATTCTGGGAGTATCAGCGACATTTGTTGTCGGCAGCGAAGTTCATCCCTGTATTCTGGAAATTCGCACTGGCGGCCAAAGTGGAAGCAGGGATTGTGACAACGGGAGACGATAATCGGATTCTGGTGTCAGACAGGTTTACTCCCGGCGGAACAGCGTATGATGGTATCGTGCGGGGTTACGATGACGGCATACTCACACCGGATTCTATCGTGACACAATCGGATACACTGTACTATTACACTGACCCCAATCGAATTGTCGGAGTTGACCAGCCGGATGACACTGTCTTCAGTTCCTATCGAGCGAGGGTTCGTGGCAACTACATGCTGGTGGCGAACCTGGAGCTTCAGTTCCCGATAATCCAGCAGCAACTGTACGGCCTGTTGTTTTTCGATGCCGGCAACTCCTGGTTGGACTGGAGTGACATTAAACCTGTCAGCAGTTTGTATAAGGGATACGGCCTGGGATTCAGGCTTATGATACCTGGAATGGGGACACTCGGATTCGATTTTGCCAAACCATTGGATGATCCGCCGAATGGCGAGGATCGAGGTTGGCGTCCACATTTCCAGATTGGTACGACATTCAGATAACCGCGAAATATGTTGTGAGGCGTGTAATGAAGATTCCTTTTAAGGCAGCACTTGGTGTCGTCATACTGGCCCTGGTGCTTTCGGTGGCAGCCACCACGGCGCAGGCTCAGGGGATGAAGATCGGGTTTATCGATGAGCAGCGCATTAAACAGGAGTTCAAGGACTGGCAGAAGGCGCAAGAAGAGTTTGAGACTGAGGTGAAGGCCTGGGAAGAGGAAGCCATCGCCAAACAGGAAGCACTTCAGGAGCTGGAAGAAGAGTATCAGCGGCAGAAGCTGATCCTCTCCGAAGAGAAGAAGAGTGAACGTGAGACCATGATTCGCGAGCAGTACTCAGAACTCGATGCCTTTACCAAGCAGGTTTTCGGGCCCGGCGGTCAAGCCGAGCGCAAGGAAGCTCAGTTGCTCCAGCCCCTGTATGAGAAATTGATGGCGGCAATTGAGGGCGTGGCGCTGGAAAATGACTACGATGTTATCTTTACTACCCAGAGTGGACTTGGCTATATTAAGGAAACCTACGACGTTACTGAGAAGGTAATCGAATACCTCGATACAATGGATGGTTGAGACCAGTCTTACAGTAGAACAGATCGCCCGGAAACTGGGCGGCGAGTTACGGGGCGATCCGGACAGACGCGTTGACGGAGTCGCCCCTATTGCTTCGGCAGGTCCTGGTGACCTCACCTTCCTGGCCAACAACAAGTATAAACCCTACCTAACGACTACGAAGGCAGCCGTTGTTATTGTTGGCCATGACACAGAATGCCCCGATCCGCTGTGCATCATTCGGCATGACAATCCATACCTGGCATTCGCGCTGGCCGTTGAGTTGGTGTATCCGGATACGCCACACCTGTCCCCCGGTATCCATGCCCAGGCTGTTGTCGAGGATGGAGCAATGGTGGATCCCTCGGCAGCGGTGGGCCCCTTCTGCCACATCCGTGCCGGCAGCACTATCGGGGCGAACACCCAGATTATCTCGGGCTGCTTTGTGGGGCGCAACTGCCGGATAGGCTCCGGTTGTGTGATCTATCCCGGAGTGAAGATGATGGATGGTACGATAGTCGGGGATCGAGCGATTATTCATGCCTCAACCGTTCTTGGGTCGGACGGCTTCGGGTTTGCCCAGGACGCAGGAGTATCGCACAAGGTTAGACAGGTGGGCTACGTACAGATTGGCGACGATGTCGAGATCGGTTCCAACGTCTCAGTGGACAGGGGTGCACTCGGGCCGACTCGGATCGGCAACGGCGTCAAGATTGACAACCTGGTACAGATTGCGCACAATGTCGAGATTGGTGACAACAGCATCATTATCGCCCAGGTGGGTATCTCGGGTTCAACGAAGCTGGGGCGTGATGTTATCCTGGCCGGGCAGGTGGGTATCACAGGGCACCTGAGTATCGGCGATGGCGTACGAGTGGGCGCACAGTCGGGTGTCACCAAGTCTGTGCCGCCCGGCAAAACCTTGTTTGGCTCACCGGCGTGGGAAATCAACGAAGCCCTTCGGATCAGTGCAGCCTTGCGGCGCCTGCCGGACTTACTGAAGCGCGTTCACCAGATCGAGACGCAGCTAAAGGACAAAGAGGGCGAGTAACGCCACCCTCACCGTCTTCTCTGTTCTGCTCTGTGGCTCTATCACCTCCGAAAAGATAGCCAGCCGAACGACTGAGGTGGCGACTCTTTCACGCAGGTATCAGGTATTCAACTTCTCCTCGATCTCAGCAATCCGTTCCCAGTTCTTCTGCATGCGCTCGACATATCTCAGGACAGCATCGGGATCGCCCTTGATGGCCGACTGACGCATATGCTCCAGGATATCCCACTGCTGACGGTTGATGATCTTCCATTGGGCAACATGGTCGCCGAGGAAGCTCACGGTAAGGTTCACATCGGCAGCCAGCATCTTGATCTCCGGCGTGTCGGAGCTGACATGCAGGCGGGTGGACAGGTCGCCACCGGCCAGGCCGTGGATTCGCTCGCGGATCATATCCAGATTGTCAAACGTGCGGCCCAGTGGCAGGACCGTAAGAACGGCGACGACGGTTATAGCGGCCACGATTGCAGAGATCATGTAGGGCATGAATGTATCGGCCGCAATCACGATTGAGCTGCAGACGATATCGACAGGCTCACCGGCCGGCAGCAGAGGCCGGTAAAGGATGACGGCGACCGAGGCCACCACGGCCGCGGCGCTGATGACCGCCAGCCGTCGATAAAGCCGCTTGCGACGAGACTGCAGCTCGCTGGTCGGGTTTTGCGATTTCAGAACCGACATGATATACCTCCTGGCTTTCACATACTTGTCTTGTCTGGGCGGAACCCGGGCGGTTCGGGGCTTCTCGCTATCTCTTGCATCGGTATATCATAGAGGCCCTCTTTAGTATAGTCATTGCACTTGGCTGAGGTATCTATGAGCAGATAAGGAAAGACCCTGCAGGCATTGAGCTTACAGGGTCTGGTAGAGTCTATCTGAGCAGAGTTTAATCAGAACGGCAGGTCATCGTCTTCTCCACCGCCTGAGTCCGCCCCGGACGGTGGAGCCTGGTTCATTGAATCCTGGTCCGCTGGGCTTCCCTGACGGTCGGAGCGATCACCGAGAAACTGAAAACTCTGAATGACAATCTCAGAGATATATCGTTTGTTGCCTTCCTTGTCATCGTAGCTCCGGTTTGAAATCCGGCCCTCGATATAGACCTGGCGTCCCTTGCTGAGGTATTCTTTAATCACCTCTGCCTGCCGACCCCAGGCAACAACATTGTGCCACGTGGTTGACTCCTGGGGTTGACCATCCTGGCCAGTCCACCGTTCGTTGGTGGCAACAGTGAAATTGGCTACGGCCTTGCCGGATTGGGTGTATCTGATTTCAGGGTCCTTGCCTAATCGGCCGATTAGAATCGCTTTGTTTACGCTCATAGTCCTGTGTCTTTCGTCATGAGTGATTAAGTGCCTGAAATATAGAGACCTCTCGTGCTCTGTCAAGTTGGGGATGGGGATTTTGCTTGATAGAGAATCACATTCGGTCTATTGTGAGCCTGAGTATACAACACGAGGATATTGTAGATGAAAAGGACCGTTGATCCACGGCAGACTATTACAACGATGAAGCGCTTCCTGACCGGAAAGCTGCTGCAATCGGGCATGAACGGATATGTTGTGGGGCTCTCCGGCGGTATTGATTCGGCGCTCTCGACTACGCTGGCGGTTGCGGCTGTCGGGCAGGAGAAAGTGCTGGCGGTCTTGATGCCCTATAAGACATCGTCGCAAGCCTCGGTTGATGATGCCACGAAATTGATCCGGAAACTGGATATTGAGTATCGAACAGTTGATATATCGCCGATGATCGACGCCTATTACGAGACAGTCGATCAGGGCAACTTCCTCAGGGCCGGCAACAAGATGGCGCGGGAGCGGATGTCGATCCTGTTTGATATCGCACACGAGACCGACCGGCTGGTGCTCGGGACGGGAAATCGGACAGAGATCGCCCTGGGATACACGACATGGTATGGTGATTCGGCCTGTTCGCTTAACCC
>CAZXRO010000193.1:0-5750 GCA_964642435.1 uncultured Ignavibacteriales bacterium | reverse complement strand
CTGAGCATTCACAAGCCCAAATGAAAGAACCGCAAGACATACGGCTAGGAAAATCGAAATGCGTTTCATTTCTTACTCCTAAGAAAAATTACTCCGTTTACATTAGCTAAAACATTCGAATAACACATTCTTCCGTTTCCCCCCACAGTTTCTCGATGTACCGTCATCCGATGAGAGCCACCAAATCGTCCGATAGTACCCTTTTGAGAAACGAAGAACATGTCAGCCGATCTTTCATTGAGCGTGCGCATACGAGCAAATATACCTCTTCTAAGCGCCCTCCTTTCCGATATGAAGGTTGCCAGGTTAAGGCCGTCCGCCTCACGGCGAACAGCCGTCTTCTTTATTTGGTTAGTCTTCACTTACTATCTGAATTCTGTTTCACGCCGTTTATCGCCGTGTAAGAATCATGTTACTTTACTCCCGCCCCGTTAGGGACAATTTGCACATGGTGCCGGCCCGCCGCTAAACAGGAAGCCCACCAGATAAGTCATATCCGAGATATTCACGGCACCGTCACAGTTGACATCAGCCGATTCAAACGGAACCGGGTCCGGACCACTGCTGAACAAGAAGCCCACCAGATAGGTCATATCGGAAATGTTAACTGCTTGATCGCCATTAACATCACCACACATGAACGAGCTGCTCTCAATTGTCAGCGAACCTTTGTCAATCAACACCACGGTGGTATCCAGATAGGCTACGGAGTCCGGAATGATCTCTATCGAATCATACGGCGGGCTGGGTGTACGAACCCAGGACAGACAGGAATCGCCAAGCCACTGCTCGCAAACCCACATATTGGTGTCCAGAATCTGATTATAGGCAATCCCTATCAAGGTACCATCAGGACGCGAGAACCCAAAATGGGAAACGGAGTGATATTCGATCGATAACTCCACCGGATTGGCCCAGAGCGTGTCCAGAACGGAATCCGGGTAGTCGTAAACATCAGCCAGAAGCTTGACCAGGGTTCCGCCGGACTGAGGCCCAAAGCCAGGAGTAATATCACCACCAGCCTGATCCGCAAGAGCGACAATATTCAAATCGTAGTTTTGTCCGAGCGGCGAGGCAGTCACATACTCCCAACCACCAATCAACGTGCCAGTGGTGTCAATACTGCCGATCTCAACTGTCAGCGTGTCTACCGACAGCATATCATACGGGTACCCGGGATCAAGCAACACTGAGTCAGTAATGTCGCTCGAATCAGTGCAGTCCGGACCGGAATAGGTATGACAACGCCAGAACAGCGTGTCGTACTCCGTCACAGTATCTACCTGGAATTCCATTATCTCAATATTGGAAAGGCGTACCCAGATGTTAAACCCGGCGATACTGTCCGCATAGTTGTCCAGATAAATCGCAATTACACTGTTCTGTTCGCCCGGAGCGGCTGTCGTATCGCTGATCTGGATCGACAAGGCCGGGAAGTTAACATCGGCCTTCACTGCCGATGACCCCGCAAACAGAAGGAACAGGACAGCCAGCAGACATAATAGTCGGGAGTTCCGAAAAGACTTCGTCCCTAAGGCCATGGATTCCTCCTTAAGAAAATACAGGTTCGCAAAGCTCGCTTGGAATACTCCCTTAGCCATAGACCGATAGTGATTCTCCCAATTGTTGAGCGCAGCCGACAAGAAATCCATCGCCAACGCAATTACCGTTCTCTACTTACTGGTCACTAATGACCTACAGACAACAGTCCTCGTAGATCTCTCCGAAGCCAAGGACAACTCGGCCCCGAAGACATATGCTCAAATCGGTAACGATTGCTCGGATTGAAATTAGTTCACCTTGGGTTGTTTTCTAGCTGTACTTAGGTTTACTGTAGTACTGTTACTGGAAAACCCATCTAACGTCCAAGCAAAATATAGGACTAAGGGCGTGTTTTGTCAACACCAATTTCACGGTGCTCTATGTAAGAATTCTATTTGAGCCCAAATGGTTACCCGTCTCGGCTCAACCTCCTCTCTCAACAAAGCCGCTTTCAGACCCCCGCCTCGGCCACCCTCACGGGTGACGTTCCGGATGTCCACACCGGCCCGCAACCGGGTTGCTGTTCAAAAATGTGCCAGGATCGCTGGCACCTCATTCGAGATGAGTCCATGACTCCCAACGCAACTACCGTGCCACCATCCCAGCCCATTTCGCTAATTCGGTCCACTCGCAGAACCATCCGGCCGACCCCCTAAACGACAGCGGTTCCATCACTTCCACTGCAAGTATGGGATGCCTCCCATACTTCCCGCCCCAGCGCAAATACCTTTCAATGCAGAGACATTCACAATTCCTGCACCATCATTCCCACATAGCCACCGGCTGGTGGATCGAAGTTTGATATTGACTATAGCGCAATGCAGCTTTTCCTTGGCCCAAGACAAGTTAAGGTGAAACTGAATCTGCATCCACAAACCAGATACGCACCGACCTCGGTGTTGCATTGGGATAAAGCACTATGGCCAAACTCTCTCGGTCTACCAAGGAAGCCATCAAGACCATCATTGTCCTTGTGGTTTTTGCCATATTGATTCTCGTTTTTGTCGTCTACCCCCTGACCAAGACCAAAACTATCATGGGTCGCCCGGATATCGACGAGATCGCCGAGGACTCAATCATCACCAATGACCCCGGCGCCTGGACCGAGGCCGGACTGGTTGTCGACACTTTCCGAGTTGAAGTCGATGGACTGACCTCGCTCGCCTGTCTGTTCGTCCGTCCGGACACAACAGTTGACACCACCTATGGCACCATTATCCTCACCCACCCCAGCGGTGTCGATCGCGATGCCCTCCTGCCACTGGCCAGCGAGCTGCTTGACTCCGGCTGGAACATTCTCGCCGCCGACCTGCGCGCCGCCGGGCGCTCCAGCGGCAAGTATCGAGGCGAGGGTCAGTACGAGGCCGAGGACTTTGCCTCGCTTATCTCCTATGCCGAGATCCATGACCAGATCGAACACCCCCTCGTCGTCATCGGCTTCACGCGCGGTGCCGATGGCGCCCTGCTTGTGGCCCAGCGCGAGTCGCGGGTCGATGCCATCATCGCGGTCGATCCCTACCTCAGCACCGGGAGGGCGCTCGATATCCTCCGCGAACGCGAACAGGCCTACTGGTTCCCCTTCTACAAGTCCATCATGTGGTGGTGGTACGACATCCGCTCCGGCTACGCCGCTGCCTACCGCGATCCCGAGGATATCGAAGGCGTCGCCAGCGCCTCGCTGGTCCTCATGCCCGAACGCGCCATGGACTCCGACGAAATCACCATGCTCAAGGAACGCTCCGACCCGGACAAGCTCACGCTGGAGACTGCCCCCGACCAGGACGAGCAACTCTACCAGCGTATTGTCTCCTACATCTCGAGCTTGCGCTAACGGACGAACTCCCGGCTAAAGACTGTGGTTCTACTCGCAGGATGCAATGACTCTGCGCATTAGCGCCTCCCCATCAAAAAGGCACAATGTGCCTGTTGTGCGCGTGGCCGAATGCGTTATCTTGCCTCCATTGACACGAAAGCGACAAAGAAACACAGGAGACAAATACCATGAGCGCCGTCAAGATAGCCGACAACGTCTGGTGGGTGGGCGTCCAGGACCCCGATCTGTCCGTCTTCGACATCATCATGAAAACCGAACACGGCACCACCTACAATGCCTACCTCGTCAAGGGCAACGACAAGATAGCCCTGATCGACACCGTCAAGAAGGGCTTCACCGAGGAGTACCTGAACAATATCAAAGAGATCGTGCCGCTCGATAAGATCGACTACCTCGTCGTCAACCACAACGAACCCGATCACTCCGGCGCCATGTCCGCCCTCTTGGAGCATGCTCCCAATATCAAGCTGCTCTGCTCCTACCCCGCGCTGCCGTTCGTCCAGAACGTGCTCAATGTCGAGGTGTCGATCGAGACCGTCAAACACGACCATTCACTCGATCTCGGCGGCAAGACTCTCACCTTCAAGGGCACGCCCTACCTGCACTGGCCGGACACTATGATGACATTCCTCGAGGAGGACCACGTGCTGTTCTCTTGCGATGGCTTCGCGGCCCATATTGCGTTCGGCGACAAGATGTACGCCGATGAGTCCCAGGTGGATTTCGACCACGAGTTCCACTACTACTTCGATTCCATCATGCGCCCCTTCACGCACCTGATCCGCAAGAGCCTCGCCAAGCTCGAGGGACTGCAGGTTGATCTTATCGCCACCAGCCATGGACCGCTGATCCGCAAGGACCCGCAGAAGTACATAGATCGCTACGCCGAGTGGTGCGCCGACCAGACCCAGGATAAAACCCGCGCAACCATCTTCTATGTCTCCTCCTATGGCAACACGAAGAAGATGACCGATGCTATCGCCGAGGAGCTCAACAAGGCCGGATTCGAGACCCTGCTGTTCGACAGCTCCGAGATGGATATCGCCGCCGCCCGCGATGCTATCGAGTCCAGCCTGGTCGTGCTGTTCGGTACCCCGACGTTCGCCGCCGATGCTGTCCGCCCCACCTGGGATGCGGTCAACCTGCTCTCGACGGTCTCGATCAAGGGCAAGAAGGGCGCGGTCTACGGCAGCTACGGCTGGGGCGGCGAGGGACTGCGCCTGGTCGCCGACCGCTTAAGCGGCATGCGCATCAATCTGTTCGAGGAGCCTTTCCGCGCCAAGCTGGTGCCCTCCGATGAGGAGATGAAAGGCGCCCGCGAGTGGGCCCGCGGCCTGGCCGAGTTTGTGAAAGGATAGCGCGTGGCGTTTATTGACTATATCTCGTACGAGGATGCTCCCGAGAAGCTTCGCGAGCTGTATGACAAGTACGGCGGCGACAACAAGACCCCGGCCAACATTGTCCGCATCGCGGGAACAAACCCCCGGGCGATGGCGGCGCATATGGACTTCTATCGCGCCATCATGTTCGCCAAATCGCCGCTGTCACGTCGGCAGCGCGAGATGATCGCGACTATGGTCTCGGGGCTGAACAAGTGCCATTACTGAATTGAGCACCACTGGACCGCGTTGCGGTCTGTCGACCCCGAGGCCCCCGAGAGCCTGAAGGAAGCGCTGGTGAGCGACTGGCGCACCGCCGAGCTGGACCAGCTCGATCGCTTCATCCTGGATTATGCCGAGCGCATCACGCTCAGGGCACACACGATTGATAGAGAGTACATCGATGGTCTGCGGACGATTGGGATGGACGATGTGATGCTGCACGATATCGTGCAGGTGACCTCGTACTTCAACTACGTCAACCGCCTCGCCGACGCCTTAGGCGTGGAACTGGAGAAGTAGGCCAGCGCTCCGATGTGTAGCGCTGGTGCCCCACCGCTTGCGGTGGGATCCTCAGACGCGTTTGCCGGGTGCCCCGATCCGAAGGATCGGGATCAGGCTCTCCACACCTCTTGTCCCCACGATCTCTGCGGTAGGGCAGGAGGCCAACGGCCTCCTGCCATCTGGATATCATCGCACGCGGCACCCAGCTCTGTGGGCGGCAGGCCTCCCGGCCTGCCCCGCTCGCTCACTTCTGCTGCACATTCAACCCTTGACGCCCACACCACCCCGCCCATATCTTACCTCCAAAAGGGCAACACCGCACAACCGAGGGGCACCGCCTGTGGCACTCGACAACAAACCGAACAAAGAAACCCACCTGAAAGGCGGGCCAGCCAGCCGTACTAAAGACAGAAACAGAGCCAACTTGGTAGTAGCAGCTCTGGTGCTCGTATAGTGTTTCTTCGATAAGGCAGCAAACACATGGAACATGT
>CAZXRO010000192.1:0-5802 GCA_964642435.1 uncultured Ignavibacteriales bacterium | reverse complement strand
CAGAATCGGGCAGGTCGATCAACCGCCGCCGAAGCAGCTTCGACGGCATGTTGACATGGTACTTGTTCGAGAATATCCCCGAAAAGCCGAGAGTGGAAAATAACTCCTCACGGTAGAGCGACTTGCCGTCGGCTTTGTAGTGCGTTGTGTGCGGTTTGCGAGGTATGTTTCCGAGCTTATGGTAAAATGGCATAGGTTGCCTCCGTAACGTTTAGTCGGTTGCCGTTTCGGCCAGCAGGCTCACAGGCTGCCGCGCGCCATCTGGTCGCGTTCGATCGCCTCGAACAGCGCCTGAAAATTGCCGTGCCCGAATCCCTCGCTGCCGCCCTGGCGCTGAATGATCTCCAGAAACAGGGTGGGGCGATCACCGATTGGTTTGGTGAACAACTGAAGCAGATAACCGTCGCCTTCGTTGTCCACCAAAATGCCGAGTCTTTGCAGGTCGTCCCAGTTCTCCTTGATCTCGAAGCCCTTGGACATCTGATCCTCGTAGTAGGTGTCCGGGACCGAAAGGAACTCGACGCCATTAGCTCGCAGCGCGGTAATCGAGGATACGATATCATCGGTGGCTATCGCAATATGCTGGACGCCGCTGCCGTTGTACTCATCGATATACTCTTCAATCTGAGAACGCCTGAGCCCCTCGTATGGTTCGTTGATTGGATTGCGGATCTTGCTGTCGGAAGAGCGTACGACCTTCGAAAGCAGCGCCGAGTACTTGGTGGAAATGTCGCCGGGACCAAAATCGACAAATGTCTCGAATGCAAACGCCTTCTCAAAGTACGATGCCCAAAAGTTCATCTCGTTAACACGGACATTGCCAACAATGTGGTCGATATTCTTGATGCCGGTTTCCTGGCGATCGAGTTCTATCTTCTGGAACGGTTCAGCGAACCCCGGCCGGTGGATGCCCTTGTAGTCGTCGCGGTTGACGAAAACCAGCTCGGTGTCATCGTAGAGCTTGACAGAGGCCTCCAGAAAGACACCGTTATCATCCTTGAACTCCCGGGGCAAGCTTACAGGTACGGCGCCGTGTTTGGTGGCATGATCAAAGATGTGCTTGATATCATCGACCTCCATGCTCCAGCGCTTGACACCATCGCCGTGCTCGGCTACGAAGGACGCTACCTCGCAGTGCTCGGCGCGAATGGTCGAGGTGATCACGAACTTGAGATTGTTCTTGGTGAGGTAGAACGACATGCGGTCCTTGGAGCCGGTCTCCGGCCCCTTGTAACCGACAATATCCAGGCCCATTGCTTTTGCCCACCAGTAGGCGACCATGCGAGACGAACCGACATATAGTTCAAGGTAATCGTAGCCACGGATTCCCATTGGATTAGCCATGATAGACCCTTTCTATCAGAAATGCGGGTTAAGCGACCGGTCCTGAGTCGCGGCAATTGCATTGCCCCGGAACGTCCTCTCCCTCCCCGCATGATATGGAGACGACCATCGGCGACAGCAACCGGCCAGAGGTTTTCACGTATGTGCACCGGCAAGATAAATCGAAACCGCACCGGGCGCAACCGGTTTGGAGATGGGGGACCTGGTGCTGTTTGCTCAGAAGCGAACGGATATCTGGAGAAGTGTTGAGCGAGCGGTCGACGCAGATGTATTGACCGAGTCCTGATACACGACATCGTCCAGGCTGAAGAACAGCTCGGCCAGCAACCATCCGGCAAGGGCGCCAAAGACGACATCGGAGAAATAGTGTTTCCACGCATGTATGCGGCTCAGGCCGACAAACGATGCCCAGCTGAAGCATACTGTCGGCGATACCCATCGCCAGTCGCGGTAGTCTGACGGTGTCATGTGATGACGCATAATGGCCCGCGCCCGAAGGTTCAGGTATGCCATGCTGAAGAATGCCGAGGACGTGTGACCCGAAAAGAAAGCCCGGCGATCATACCGATAGTCATACTCCTCCCGCTGCGCGGCGATCTCGGGGTACATATACACCAGCGGTCGCGCTCTTGCGAATAGACCCTTGTAGATATCCGTCACGCCCTTTGTGGCCGCCAGGCCGGCGCTGAACAGGAAGAGGTCCTGCAGGGCGTCCTTTCCCTTGTCTGCTCGCGGCCAGGACAAGTTGCCGGTGGTGAGTATTAGTGAGGTCACCAGCGGCGTCGCGGGGGCACCGTAGGGACCATCGAGAAAGTTCGTCGCATGTGGACGTGGTGTTCCGCCGATCCAGCGTGCAAACTGACGATCGAGCAGGATTGGCCCGCCGATCCACGCGGCGCGCGTGGAATCGAGATCCTTGGCCAGACGCCCCAGTTGCATGAGTGCGGCCGAGCCGCCCGTTGCTGTTGCAATCTCGACGGCAGACAGATAATCGGCCGCGTCAACATCATACAGGCCACCGCCAAGGACGACACAAATGAGCAACAGGCTAACGACTCGCACCCTTCCTCCTTACATTTTCGACCATGACACGCGATCGTGTGCAATTCCGAAATGGTCGAGCGAACTGAAGAAATGCCCAAGTGTCAACAGATAGGTGTCCGATTTCTGGGCGATGTCCTCACGGATGGTTGCTGAGACGTTGCTGTAGAAGTAGTGCCCGGACTGTGCATTGACATGGGTGATGACCGGCTTGCCATCGCGATGCTCCACAAAGAACGCCCCGGCCGTCAACACCGGTTCTCCGGGGAACAGGAAGGCATGGTTGGGCCGGGCCACCTTGCGGCCTGTCTTTTCGGCGATACGTTCCACCTCTTCCCGTGGCAACTCGCGAGCGAAGCGGATCTTTCGATTCGCACCCACGACAAACAAGTACTCTCCGGGCACGAGCGTATCGAAGCCCTTGCGGGTCAGCGTTTCCATCATGTGCAAGCTGCCCCCCCGCTCGAGGAACCTGCGGAACTCCTGCTGGAGCATGGGGTACTCCTTGTTGGGCCACGCCACCGTTGGAGCCGTATGGGTCAACACCGCCAACAACGAATCCGCCGGTACAAGCGAGAGTACTCCTTTGGCAAACGCCGTATGAATGGCGGCGTGGGCATGCAGGAAATCCTTGTAGTTCTGATAACCGGAAATGACATAGTCCGGCGGCTCGGCAAAGATGTCATACTCGGGGGGCAACCCCCAGGCGAAAGCCCGAGGCGGCTCGGTCTGAAGCAGTCCCTGATCGATCATGTACATGTAGTCGGAGACAGCGGCGGCATAGTCCTCGAGCTTATTGGGATTGGTGGCGTCCTCCGCCAGCAAGATGTGCCTCGCCCAGATGAGCCACCGCAGTTGACCAACCGTGAGGATCTGGACATAGTGCTCACTACCACGGTACTTGATCAGCGCCATGGCGCCGCGGTACCCGGCCGGTTCGGAGCGCCGCGAGGATTCCAGGTTCTCGCGGTACGCCGACAATTGAAACAGGCTCTCGCGGGCTGCCAGTGAATCCCTGGCGCTGCGGAAGCTCTCAAGGTCGGGACAGATGACCCGAACAGTTTGATAGAGGCGACGGACCTTGGTGATATCAGACGCAAGCAGTGGATCCAGGGGGCCGGTTACCAGGTAACCATGACTCTCGGGAAAAACAATCTCCATGAGATATTGCAGTTCCTTCTGCTGGGCCGCTTTGAGCGAGTCGAACGCCTCGCCTCTGACGGGTTGTTCCGGGTAATACTCCGCGGCAACCGGTAGCGCCACCAACACCAGCAGGATTGTAACGAATGTGGCCAGCAGTGACCTGCCGCGACGATATGAGTGAGTATGCTTGGTATGCACGTGCTTGTCCTCTTGCTCTGTTAGCTTATCAGTCTATGTGTTCCAGACCGACCAGTTGGAAGCGGTCGGTGTCGGCATGATACCACAACCACAGTCGAACGGGCCGGGTGGTGTCGTCACCGCGAAGGGTGCGTATATCCAGCTTGAACAGGTTGTCCCGGGCATGCCCGTCGGAGCGGTGTCCCTTGTGCCAGGCAGCTCGCATAGTGTCGAGGGCACTCGTGGTAAGCTCTATCGAGGTCTCCGACTGACTTCTTACCTCCCACAACCGAGCGCCCCGATACTCAATCTCCCATCGATAACGGGAATCATTTTTGGATTCCAGCCCATAGAGAACCGCGAGGTCCTGAAACGCGATCGTCATGCCCGCGGTAGCTTCTTCCGTAGCGAAATGGTCGAGCGGGTTTACCTTGTCAAACCAGTAGCGTCCGATCTTGTCCCGCCGCTGCTTCAACGTCTGAAACAGGTAGTCCGCCGCCTCGGGGTTGGAGAACTGTCCCGCCTCGATCAATGCGTGCAGGTGTTGATCGCGAAATGCCATGACCAGCTTAGCGCCCCAGTAGGCATCGCGATTGGTCATGTTCTCAAAGGCCGGGTTGGGATAGATGGGCGTGAAATTGGGCGGATCGAACGGTTCGGCAACGAAGTAGCCGATCGAGGGATAGATCACCTCCCAGTCTGTTTCCCAATCCCATTTCTTGAGTCCCAGCGAAAGCAGTGAGCCGAGCACCTCACCGGGGTCGAAGGTGGCGGCGTAGCCGCGCTTGGGGCCCTTGGGACCCTTGCCATCGGAGCCGAAAGTCGAACCAAAGTCCAGAAGATAGTGTTCAAGGTAGCTTCGGCCATCCTCAGTGACCAGGATGTCCATCGTATTGTAGTCTTTCATGTCGTAGTGGTTGATGAACGAGCAGGGCACATACAGGGCGCGGAGTTCCCGACGGTGCTGATGATCGCACCAGTCATTGGGGTCGTTGCGGCGTGTGCCGGTGAAGCTGAACGGACCGCGGACATTGGGCAGGAGCTTCGATGCCAGCGCCCGAATGGTGCCATCGGGGCGAACGTGTACCTGGCTGAGAATCTGGTCCAGGTCGCTTTGCGCGAACGTGCGCTTGACTCCCTGCGCATCCTTGATAGTGGCACCCTCCTGGATACTGAGTATCTCCGGGTGGAAATGGACAATCGTCTCGTGGGGCACATTATAGCCGCAGGCCCAGAAGAAGCGCGAGGCCATTGCGGCCGCAGCCGTCGCCATCTCCGGGTAGTCAAGCGGGTCGAACTTGATAATGTACTTGTCGCCGCGGGCATCCTCGATCCAGAAACCCACCGTCGCTCCCTGAATCTTGGGTCGGAACACCGTCCAGATTCTGCCGGTATCCGGACCGTCGATCGCCCCGTCCGGCGCCGGACCGCGACGGATTTGTTCGGGGCTGAGCGGCTCAAACGCGTGACGGTTGGTGAACCAGGTGGAGTTGGGAACCTCATCGAAGGCGTTCACATTGTGCGCCTGCTTGGGATGCCCGAACAGGATGCCAAGGTTGCGGTCAACATCGACCGTCTGGTAATACTGCCAGAAGATCGTGCGATCGATTGTCTGCCAGACCAGCAAGGGGTTGGCGAAGGCAGCATCGCCAATATCCCGCCGGTCGTTCTCGACCCAGTGAATACTCTCCGGGGTGAATGGCGGGTGCTGCCCGCCACAGGCAACGACTAACAGTACAACAACAGTCAGTAAAGCCAGATGCACCTGAGTGCGAACGCAGGTTGTTTTCATCCTCAGAACTCCTCACCGACTTGCAGATAAAAGCGAGTTGTCTCCTCGCTGAACCCGGTGGTCAGGCGCACGCGCGTGCCACCGTCACCCCACACCCTGAGTCCAAACCCATAGGACTTGTGCCAGTCCTTCCAGGTGAAGTCATCCTCGATATCCCCGTACACCCGGCCGACATCATAGAACAGGAACGCATCGAATACATCCCATATCGGCCACCGGTACTCCACCGAGGCCAGTGTGTAGTCCGGCGCGACGAAACGATCGGTGCGATTCTCTCGAAGGAGATCGCTGCCACCGAGACCATC
>CAZXRO010000191.1:0-5847 GCA_964642435.1 uncultured Ignavibacteriales bacterium | reverse complement strand
GTCATCCTTCTGGCCGGTCATCGGCTCGTAGTTGATGATCTTATCGTACAGCGGCTCGAAAAAGGGAGAGTAGTACGCCGTGTGTTTCTGGTCCGTAAGGTACCAGTCGGCACCGATATAGTCGACCGTCACAGTGATATTGGTGTAGACCCGCAATACATTCTCCAACGGATTGTACTGCATCGGGGAGACCGTCACACGACCAATATTTAGGGAACGCATGACGCCAAGCACCTCCGCCTGGGCCAGTTCCTGACTGTAGAAGCCAGACTGCGAATACACCGTCTCATTAAATTCAAAGGGAATCGAGGCGGGATCATCGGACTTGGATACCGAGGGCTGAGTGGGGAGTAACAGCTTGTCGATACCCTGGGCCGACAGGTCAATCTCCTGGACATCATAGTCAACCACGGTCACTTGCAGATCGCAGTTGTATGGGATGGAAAGCAGGCGATTGGCAATAGGTAAATCAGGCTCGCCGATATTGTGGGAACGGGCAAAACCCTTCACAACCGGCATTACGAAGACGCCTTCCTTGGTAGCCACATCGATAAAGTCGACCTCGCCGATTTCAACCTTCAGGGTGATCCCCTGTTGGTCCTGGTTTAGCATCTTCACCCCGGCGGGGTTATCGGATACTTTCACCGATGTCTGGGCAAGGACGGACACCGACGAAGCAGCGAGCAGCAGTAGGGTGCAGCTCAAATACACTACCAACTTCCTCACGTGTACCTCCTAATGGTGAATTGGAAATGAACAACCGTGCGCATGTATATCATCTGTAGAATTCGAATGAGCAGTACCTATGGAAAAAGGGCGGTAATTCCGTAGGACGTGTATAGTTCTATGTGGACCAGCTTACACTTGATAATTTAGGGAAAAAAGCTAAAAATGAAAGAGAAATCGTCTCCCCCAAGGGCAACTTAGGCTTCAGGCTCCAGGTTGTTGTGAAATGTGACACATGAAGCCTGTTGTGAAATCTCTGGAGAACAGCACATGATTGACTATCAACTGAACGCCGACAATGTTACAACCGATGATCTGACCGGCTTCTTTGTCGGGTGGCCGAACCCACCATCACCGGCATCACATCTGCAACTGCTCGGCAACAGTGACTACGTTGTGCTTGCTCGCGACCACCAATCGGGCCGGGTCGTGGGCTTTGTTACGGCCATAAGTGACGGTGTGTTAGCTGCTTATGTTCCGCTCCTGGAAGTGTTACCTGAATTCCAGGGTCGAGGTATCGGGAAGGAGCTTGTGCGGCGAATGCTGGACCAACTCGAGGGGCTGTACATGATCGATGCTCTCTGCGATGAAAATGTTGTACCATTCTACGAGCAACTTGGATTCGCCAAAGCGACAGCCGTTACCCGGCGAAACTACCAAGTCCAGAGCGGCCGGTCAGCGGCGAAGTAGCCGCGGTGCCAAGAACAGAAAGGGCGACCGATAAACAGACGCCCTTTGTGCGGACTCATTGAGCTACTCTCTCATGGACAGGAAGGTGGTTCGGCGCCACCAGCAAAGAGATATTGTACCAGATAGGTAACGTCCTCGATATTAACCGCCTCTGCCACATCACCATTCACATTGGCCTCTTCCCAGCACGGCGGAGGCGGACCACCACTAAACAGGTAGGCCACGAGATAGGTCAGATCCTGAATGTTGACTGAACCATCATAGCTGACATCGCCACGAGTTCCCAGGCAGCAGTTTTCGCAGGCATCTCCAATCCCATTCGAATTGCTGTCCTCTTGTCCCGGATTGGCGATACCGGGGCAGTTATCGACATCGCCGCAGATACCATCGCCGTCCTGGTCATTGTAGGGATCGTCAGGACAGATATCGCAGACATCACCGATACCATCATTGTCCGCATCTTCCTGAGAACTATTAGGATCGTTCGGGCAGTTGTCACAGGCGTCGGCGACAGAATCCCCATCGCTGTCCAACTGGTCCGGGTTGTAGTCGTTTGGACAGTTGTCGCAAACATCACCTATCCCATCCCCGTCAGCATCGGCCTGATCTGCATTAGCGATTTCCGGACAATTATCAACCGAATCGCAGACGCCGTCACCGTCGGTGTCGGTGCAACAGGCACTGGAGACAGTCTCGCCGTTGACCGTGTAAATGGGGTAACCAGGCTGCTGCGGGTCCCAGTAGACATACCACTCATACCAGGTCGAATCGTACAATTGAAAGTTGTCGCATACCGTTGGGGTGCTTACAACGTCGTAGGCGATCGACGGTAACTGACCTGTCGACTGATCGACATAATCGACGCCGATGAAAAACGGCCCGTCGATACAACACGGAATGTCAAACGTTACCGTCCCGAAGTTAGGATACTTGAAAGCTGCCTCATCACAGACAGCTGACACCCGGCACAGCTCGAACCCGGGCCCGTCGCACGGGTCAGTCGTACCCGAGTACACGACGATATCAATCTCCACCGGCCACGTGTAACCGGCGAAGGCAATAAGTGTGAACGTCAACGAGGAAACCTCGAATGGATATGTCGGTGCCCCACACGCAGATGGATCGAAATACGTGACAATCCTGTCACCTGTCTCCAGATCCGATGAATAGCCGATGAGCGTATCCTGGAGATTGTGTTTGATCAGCTCACACGTGGCTCGCAGATCCTTTGTGACCGGCATATTTGCGGCATGATCGGGAGTGAATACCTGGAACGTCGGCGACTTGCCGCCATGTGCTGCCCCAAGCGTCAAAACGATGATGAGCACCGCCAGCGCGCTCGTTCGAACAGACTGCAATCGGTTGGCCATAGAGCCTCCTTGGCTGCGGCTAAGATTTCATGTTTTTTACTCTTTGTTGCGATACCGGTGATACGATAGTAACAGCAACCACTCGCGGAACTAGTCCCCTCACGACTGGCTTTACGCAGGCATGATATCGAGTGCCTTCAGTTGTTTACGCATATTCGATGGGTCGAGCTGTAACTCACGGGCGGCAGCGCTGATGTTTCCCTTGTGACGATCCAGCGCGCGAATCAGCAGCAACCGCTTGTATTCATCGACCAGGTTGCTGTATCCGCCGCCGTTACTGTTCATCTTCGCCTTGTAACCCAGGGTTCTCTCAACATCATTGCGCGTGATAAAATACGACGGAGTCAAGTCTATGAGCGTGTGTACTGTATCCTGAAGCTGCCTTACATTGCCGGGCCAGTCATATTCGAGCAAGAGGTCGCGCGCCTCCTGATCAAAGACCTTGACCGCGCGGTCGGCCCTGATGCAGTAGCGCTCTATGAAGTAGTCAATCAGCTCCGGAATGTCTTGTCGGCGCTCTGTCAGTTTAGGTGTCTGAATCACGACACCCTTCAGGCGGAAGTAGAGATCATCGCGAAATGTACCATCGGCAACCATCCGCGCCAGATCACGATTGGTTGCACAGATCAACCGCACGTCAACTTTGACGATCTCCGGCGAGCCGACACGTTGAATCTCACCGGCCTCCAGAACCCTGAGAAGCTTGACTTGGGTGTTGAGATCCAAATCGCCGATTTCATCAAGGAATACCGTGCCCCTGTCAGCGTGTTCAAAAATGCCTGGCTGGTCTGCAATGGCACCGGTGAAGGCACCCTTAAGGTGTCCAAAGAGCTCCGCTCCCACCAACTCCTGTGATTTATGCGTGCAACTGAAGGGTACCAGTTGGCGGTCTTTTCGCGCGGACCGGAAATGGATGGCACGAGCTACCAACTCCTTGCCGGTGCCGGTCGCCCCCAGAATCATGACCTTGTTTGGAGTGGGTGCAATCTGCTCAATGGTACGATACACGTCCAGCATCCGTGGTGAATGTCCCACCAGGCCATACTGCTCACGGGCGTGTCGGGCCAAGTCCGTCGGATTGGTCTTGAGCTGGTGAAGCGCCACGGCGTTTGCCACGGCACGCGTCAGCCGCATCGGTCGCTCGTTCTTCCCGATATAGTCAAACGGCCGGTATTCCTTCTGGATACTGGACTCCGAGTATTGACCGGGATATCCGGTGTGGAATATGAGCGGAAGATCGGGAAACTTGTCGCCGATATGCCGGGCCGTCTCAAGACCATCCATGCGGGCCATGCGAATATCGAGGACGACCGCGTCGGCATCCGGATGTTCGGCCAGCAGTCTGAGTCCGTCCGGACCCGACTCGGCCAGAAGCACCTCGTAGTCGTCTATGAATGTCTGCTGGAGAGCCTCCAGATTCAACGGATCATCGTCGATTACGAGTATCTTGCCTGATTTGCTCATGAGTATCTATCCGATCACGGGAAACTGACATGTCAGGATTCGTACCTTGGACAAAATATAACGAATTCCGTCCCGTTGTCCAGTCTCGATCGCACCAGAATCTCTCCGCGGTACAGCTCCAGGATCCTCCGAACCACGGCCAACCCCAGCCCGGAACCGGTACGCGGTTTGGTACTGAAGAAAGCATCGTAGATGCGGGACAGATTCTCAGGAGGGATCCCTGGACCGTTGTCTCTTATCGCAAGGCCCACCCTGTCTTCGTCGCTGGTTGCCACAATTGCCAGTTCTCGTGACCGCTCCATATCGGACAGGGCGTCAATGGCGTTTCTGACGATGTTGTTGCACACGCTGAAGGCGTGCTCGGCTGAACAGGCCCAAGCAAGGGTGGCAGGCACCTCAACGGTTAAGTCAATGCCCAGTTCAATGATGGTACTTCGATTTGCTTCCACGACTGACTCGATCAGTGGCTCAAGGGGCACCCGCTCTAATTGCTTCTCGCCCTCGAGACGCGACAAAGTCGTAACCAGTCGAGTCATACTCATCGCGCGCGACACGGACTGATCGACCAGGTTGAGCAACGAGATATTTCTTCTGGTCTGGACGTCATCACCATCGGGCAGCCGCTGGCGCAGTTTCTCGATACCACTGGTGGCGGGGAAGAGCGCATTGTGAATCTCATGTGATACCCCGCCGGCGATTTCCCTGACCTGGTCATACTTCGCCTTCGTGGCTTTGACCAACTCTTCCTCGAACCGCTGGTGCTCAAAGACATTGGCGAGGATCTCTCCGACGATACGGATCAGCGCAAACTCATCATCGGTCCACTCGCGAGGTGAATCAACATGTGCCAGCCCCAGAGAACCAATGAACCGGTTGCGGTAGATGATCGGCACGACCAGGATGGCTTCTACATCCAGATCTGTCAGGACTCGGACGGCTTCAGGTGACGTTTCCGCCGCTTCTTCCCGTGAGTTGAATCTGAGTCCGCCCTTCTCAGCGAACTGCTTCTGGAGCCACTCGTGTTCAGTAATACTGACCTTGCTGTCTGATTCAACTCGTTTCTGCAGGTGTTCTCGGGCGAACATTGCAAACCGAGCGCCCTGGTACTCCGAGCTGAACAGCCGAACGGCTGCCAGGTCCACCCGGGTAAACTCGGTTAGTTCCCTGAGGACATGGTGAACTTCGCGCTCAAGTGTATCCGAATTCACATTAATGAACCTGGTTGAAATCGATGTCACCAACTGCTCAAATGTCGCACGATATCGAAGAGCGGCCTCTGCGCGCTTTCGCTCGGTGACATCGTAGTAGCCAGTCACCAGCACGTCTCTGCCCTGGTAGAAGGTTCGTTGCGAAGATATGGTCACCCAGAATTCCTGCCCCACGAAATTGTGTCCCTTGATCTCGTAGTTACGGACACTCCCGTCGCGTGCTACGGTCTCATGCAGGGCGCGACGGTCGGCCAGATCATCGTAGAAGGAGGCGATATTGACCTCGCCCGTCTGTTCAGCGCTCATATCAAAGAGATCGAGAAACGGCTGGTTGCAGTACAGAATGTCACCGTCAGGAAAGCCCGTGATACTCATTGGTACCGGGGTTG
>CAZXRO010000190.1:0-5849 GCA_964642435.1 uncultured Ignavibacteriales bacterium | reverse complement strand
CCTCAAGTGGCGAATAGTCAACCGTTTTCACCCCAATTGATACCGGTCTCGGCATGTTCGGCACCAGACCAGACCACACTTATAGATTGACAACCCGCTGTCTGCTGGTAAGTTATAGCGATGCTCCCAAAGACCCTCAGACCCCTCAGGCTATGGCTTAACACTCACCCGCTGGCTGCTGTGATGTTGATTGCTGTTGCCATCCGCTTGGTAGCGGTGATCTTCTCCAAGGGGTTCATCCATTCCGACGACCACTACGACACCATCGCCACCGCCTGGGACTGGATCGCCAACGGGATGACTGGAGACGATGGCTACCTTCGATGGAAAGGCGACAACCCATCATATAAGGTCGGGCGCTTCCCCCTGTACGTACTTACCCAGTGGGGCATCATCAAATCTATGATGGCGGTGGGAATCAACTCGCTCGATTCCATCATGTACGTGGTCCGCGCTCTGCACGCGGCCGTGTCTTTGATCCCCGTCTGGGCGGGGTTTGCCATCACCCGGATGGTGGCCCGGTCCGACCGCTGGGCCGTCGCTGCCGGCTTGGTCATGGCTCTGCACTTCGCCCTCCCATTTCTGGGAGTGCGCAACCTGATCGAGGTAGTAGGCGGCAATATCTGGATACTGGCCATCTACTATCTGTATCGATGGGAGGCAAAACGGCAAGTGACATCACTCTATGCAGCAGGTATCCTGACCGGACTCGCCTGGATGATCCGATTCCAGATTGCCTTCGCCGTGCTGCCTGTCCCGTTCGTGCTGTGGTGGAGGGATCGGAGCCTAAAGTCAGCCGTGCACTACTCCGCGGGTGTCACGATCATGCTCTTGGTATCCGGCCTGGCCGACTGGTTGGTGTTGGGTCGCTTCGCCAGTTCCACGATTCGTAACCTGACCATGAATGCCGGGCTGGATGCCATGTATGACACCATGCCCTTGATGTATCTCGCTGTTGTCCTTGTCCTGCTGATTCCTCCGACCTCAGTCGTTGCCATCTGGTTGTGGATGCGACGATCATTCTGGAGCCGACACACCCTGCTCATGGTGAGCTTTCTTTCGTTCTTCGTCTTCCATTCATTGCACGTCAATCAACAGGAGCGGTTTCTCTTTCCAATACTGCCCCACATACTGCTGATGACCGTGCTGGCGACCTATCACAAGATTGAACACGATGGACATCTCTTCCCAAATACTGCCGTGACCCGTATCGCGGCCGGTTGGGCAGTCTCCGTGAATCTACTGCTGCTGGCGTTCCTCACCCCTGCCTATGGGCACAAGGGACTCATTGAGCCAATAATGGCGTTGGGACAGATGGAACCAAAGCCCCGCGTGCTGATTGTGCAACCAGAGATCAGGCGCTGGACGCCCGATTCATATGCCGGGCCGGGGCTGTCGCGACACAACATCCGCGACTGGAAGTATCTTGACTCCAGTTACATCGACAATCCGAGATTCGACTACGTGCTGCTGTACCCTGTTCCTCCATCCGCGCACCAAGCCTATGTCGATTCTGTCGAGAAGATCCTTGGCCCAGTGGGATTGGCATGGCACGTCGAGCCTTCAGCCTATGACTGGCTTCTGTATCAATTGAATCCGAGACATAACCGAAGCTACGAGGCGTGGATTTATCGGCCGACTGATACCTCGGAAGCGCGATCTCGGTGAGGGCACGCAGTAGCATCGCAGATCCTGCGCAGCCAATTAAGAAGCCAGATATCAGGTTCCCTGTGTTTGACAAATCGCTGTTTTGCCCTATATTCAGAGTGTCTCGCCGTATGTAAGTCTGCACAAACACTATCTGATTGCTTTTCGGATGCCGTGAGCCTTGTTCTGATACCCCACTTTCAGTCAAGGAGTCTAACGCTACTTCGCATGGCAGCCGCATTTGACGTCAGGGGTTTGGTCGACCTGCAGGGGCGTGATGCCAAAGAAAGCCAATAGTAGTACCCCCCATGCCGTGTCACCTACGGCACATCGGCCAAGGAGAAGTCAGCCATGAACCCGTCCCCTCCCAGCTCGCGGCTCATGCCCGCATTCGTCGTTGCTCTCATTCTGATAGTTGCCACCTCGGCGTTCGGCATCGACCAGACAGTCGGTCTGTTCGGCTATGAGCCGGAGCAGTCCTTTAACGGTTACACGCTCTTCGAGGCACGCCAGAACCCGGAGATCTTCCTTATCGATAACTACGGACGACTGGTGCATTCGTGGGAGATGGAGTACACAAACTCCTCCGATCTTTACCTGTTGCCGTCAGGACAACTCCTTCGTGGAGCCAAGGTTATCGACGAGTTTGGTGACCTCAAGCGGTCTATGCAGCTCATTGCCTGGGATGGCACAGTCCAGTGGCAGTTCCCATATGAAGGAGATACATATCGTCAGCACCATGATATCGAGCCCTTGCCCAACGGAAACGTTCTCATTCTGGCCAGCCAGGACATCTCACTGGCCGAGGCCACTGCAGCAGGCTTCGACCCCGATGTCGTTGGCGATCCCGGCGTGAAGGTCGATTATGTCGTCGAGGTCGAGCCAACCGGCCCAACGTCTGGCGATATCGTCTGGGAATGGTACCTCATGGATCACCTTGTTCAAGACTTCGACCCGGCTATGGACAATTACGGTGTGGTAGAGGACCATCCTGAGCTGATCGATGCCAACTGGCATATAACCGCCTACTACGACTGGACCCACGCTAATTCCATCGCGTACAACGCAGAGCTGGACCAAATCGCGATCTGTAGCCGGACTTTCGGCGAGGTCTGGATCATCGACCACAGCACGTCCAAGACTGAGGCCGCCGGCCACTCCGGAGGCAATAGCGGCATGGGAGGCGATATCCTCTACCGATGGGGGAATCCGCAGACATACCGCGCGGGAACAACCGATGACCAGATGCTATGGGGACCGCACGACATTCACTGGATTGAGCCCGGGATGCCGGGAGAAGGCAATCTGATTGTCTACAACAATGGTTGGAACAGGCCTGAAGGCCAGTACTCGACTGTTGTCGAGGTAACCACCACTGTCGATCATACCGGCCAATACCCGCGGCCCGCATCTGGCGAACCTCATGGCCCGGCGGGTTTCAGTTGGAGCTTCGGCGCCAATGCTCCGGAGACCTTCTTCTCGGCGACCATTTCCGGCGCTCACAGGCTCCCTAATGGCAATACAATGGTCTGTGTCGGACGTCCGGGACTGCTGTTCGAGGTTACGGACGACGGTGATGTTGTGTGGGAGTACCAGAATCCCGTAATCGACGTCGGCCCACTGGAACAGGGTCAGCCAACCACACCGAGTAACCAGCAGGTCTTCAGGTGCCATCGCTACGGAGTCGACTATGCGGCATTTACCGGCCGCGACCTGACGCCGGGAGCGCCGATTGAAGGCTATTCTATCACCGTTTCCGAAACGACGCATCAACCAACTGCCCCGCTGGACAATGACTCGGTGCTCGTTACCACGAGGATCGTCCCTGATGCCGATGTCCACCTCCGGTTGGCAGAGCTAATCGTGGCAACTGCCGACACCAGCATGACACTGGCACTCTACGACGATGGCACGCACGGCGATCTCGTGGCAGACGACTCGAACTTCGCTGCCTATATACCGCCTATGGCGGGACAGACTGAAGTGACCTATTTCGTGAGCACCGAGGATGACAAGTCAGTGATCGTCTCAGACCCCGTGTTCGCTGCCGTAAACGGTGTCTTCTACACTTACACGGTGACGGCTGAGTTTGTCTGTGGTGACATCAACAGCGATGGTAACGGGCCCAACGTGAGCGATCTGACATACCTCGTTGAGTATCTGTTCTCAGGAGGGCCGCAACCGCCGGAGTTGGGCGCGGCCGACGTCAATGGTGACGGCGACGGCCCCAATGTCAGCGATTTGACCTATCTTGTCGCATTCCTGTTCTCAGGAGGCGATCCGCTGAACTGCCCATAAGTGTCTCCCCTGTTGCGCTGCAATCGCACCACTGCGGCGCGATAGTTCGCATATGCCCCTGCAAGGCAGAGGGAGGCCCCGGGCCTCCCTCTGTTCGATAGATAAGTCTGCCGTCGGGAGTCTCGGAGCCGGAACGGGTCTCGGTCCGGATCTCATTGACACCTGAGCGACATCATATATCTTGGATACAGTACAACATGTGGTTTGACAGCACATCCCGCGACAAACTCACTCCACCTGGACCTGCAACCGGAGACACACCGAATTGCACATCGCGCACCCAGACTATCGGTACCTGCGAGCGGTGACAGCTGTGCTCGCAGCATTGATGCTTCTGGCCGTTACGCCATTGACGGCTTCCTCGCCGATCAACCAAAGAGCAAGCTCCGCCCGGATGTGTGCCGAATGGGAGCCCGCCATTGGGACGCTCATACGCTGGCCACTGGGTATCCCCTCTGAACTGGTGGTCGAACTTGCCCGCGATGACAGCCTGTTTGTTCTCGTGGAAAACCAGAGCCAGCAAAACCAGGCGCATAACACCTTCACCTCGTGGGGAGTCAACACCAATCATTGCCGCTTCATTCATGCGGCTACCTATTCTCACTGGACTCGCGACTGGGGACCGCATTCGGTGTTTGATGGCTCCGGCAACTGGGTCATTTTGGATCCGATGTTCGACGGTTATCCATGGGTGCCAGGATTGAAATCGGCCCGCCAGGATTATACCAGCAGCCGGGGGTGGGAGGAGGACGATGCCGTCAACGGCGTCCTGGCGAACGATTTCCAGTGCCCGCTGTGGTCGCTGCCCGCTTACCTGACCGGGGGCAACATCATGGTCGACGGTATGGGACATGCCTACTCGACCCAACAGATGCTCGACGAAAACACACCCTTGATGACCGAGGCGGCGTTTCGTGCATTGCTCGAGGACTATGCCGGTATCGCCGACTACCGCATCCTCAGCAATACTGAGGACTACGGCATTCAGCACATAGACTGTGCCGCCAAACTGCTGAATGAGGAGACCGTACTGATACAACAACTGCCACCGGGACATCCTGAGACATGGCGAATGGACCGCCTGGTGTCGGAATTCGAGAGCTTCACTACCTGCTACGGTCGCCCGTACAGTATCGTCCGCATTTACTGCGGCTCCTATGACGGCAATGCCACCGCGGCCTACACGAACTCGCTCATCCTCAACGACAAGGTACTGGTGCCGATGTTCGGGATATCCTCGGATTCGGCCGCCCTTCAGACGTATCGCGATGCTCTCCCCGGCTACGAGGTCATCGGCTTCGCCTTTCCCGGCGCGTGGTATTACTATGATGCCCTGCATTGTCGTACGATGGCTATCTTCGATCGTCACATGCTTCGCATGACCCATGCGCCGATCGATTCCGTGGTGGACGAACCAGCAGGAATCCGCATCACGGCGATGATCGATGATCGGAGCGAAACTGGCCTCGACCCCACCCGACTGCAGGTCAAATGGCGGAGGCAGTACGATCCCCAGTGGGATTCTGTCTACTTCGTCCCGATTGTGGCTGACACGTTCGAGGCTTACATACCAAAATGCTGTGCCGACGACACGGTGGAATACTACCTGTGCGCCGCCGACTCCTCCGGGCGCACTGCAACCCTCCCGCGAGGGGCTCCAGACGACGTGTACCGCCTGACAGTACTGCCGGCACCCTACATCTGTGGGGATATCGACGGTAACGGTGTAGGTCCCAATGTTTCAGACCTGACGTTCTTGGTCAGCTACCTTTTCGGCAGCGGCCCGCAACCACCGAACCTGACTGCGACGGATGTTAATGGTGACGGCGACGGCCCCAACGTCAGCGACTTGACCTATCTTGTCGCATTCCTGTTCTCAGGAGGCGATCCGCTGAACTGCCCAT
>CAZXRO010000189.1:0-5855 GCA_964642435.1 uncultured Ignavibacteriales bacterium | reverse complement strand
GGAGATTACACTGCTGGTTGATCAGCACCCGGTCAGCGCTCGCTCATTCGATATCGGCACCGTCCGCATCCTCCATGGCCTTGTTGCGCCCGAATCCTGGCAGGACATGAGAAAATGGCTCAGGTCGGTCACAGCCGACTACAAAGGACGGCTCACAGGCATAGGCTCTGGCGGAAACATCAACAAGATCTTCCGTCTGGCCAGCATCAAGAACTCAATGCCTATCACTTACAAACGCATCAAGCAGATCCATGACAAGGTCACCAGCCTGTCGGTAACCGAGCGCATCAGTGAGCTGCGGTTGCGACCCGACCGCGCGGATACGATTGTCCCGGCAGGCGAAATCTTCCTGTCCGTGATGAAGTGGTCAAGCATGAAACAAATGATCGTTCCCCAAATAGGGCTCGCCGACGGGCTCATACATATTATGTATGACTGGTATCGTGATCAGCAGCGATCGGCTGTCCAGTAGATTAGAAAGACGGATGCGTGGTATGATCCCTTCTGACACAGAACTCGTCCTTCAGCCGCTTGGCCTCAGAGACTACCTGCAAAGGCAGGGTGCGCGGTTTGTCGGCAATTTCCAGGCGTCACTGGCAGGATGCGACGTCGATGCTATCCACGACATGAGGGTAGCCGTCAAGCGCCTCCGCACTGTCCTCAAACTCGCCAAACACGTGCAGCCGCAGTTCAGGCGACGTAGAGCTTACCGACCACTCAAGGATATCTACAAGGCCGCCGGGGAGATCCGTGACTTTCATGTCCAACAACAGTTGTTAGTGTCCTGGCTTGGCAAGGGGGAAACCGGCGTGGATGAATACCAGTCCTGGCTGAGTCAAGGCGAAGAAGACTCCTGCCGGCGGTACGCTAAAACGGCCGAACGCTTCAAGCCCAATGACGCTATGACTGAACTGAGCCGGCGCCTCGCCGATGCGCTCAGTACGATGTCCGCCAGTGAAATCGTTTCAGGTGTTAATGGGTGCTTCACCACCGTACTAAAAGAGCTGGTGGACAAAGGACCAGCCGATCAGTTGCAGCCATCAAGCCTGCACGCCATTCGGGTCACCACAAAAGAGGCCAGGTATTGCCTCGAGATAATCCGTGCCTGCTCAGGCGATAATGATACGGTCGTGCGCCTGGATACGGCACTCAAACGCGTACATCGGGCACTCGGGCTCTGGCATGATTACGACATCGGCCTGCACACGATCAATCGCTTCCATGACCAGCACGCAAGCGATGGCCTCTGGAAACGTGCAGATTATCGTACCCTCTCTGTTGCCTATACTGCCAGCCGTCAGGATCACTTGGAGACCTTTCATACGGCATGGCAACACCTGCGAGACCTTGGTTGATCTTACCAGCCGCCACCGCCGCCACCACCACCGCCACCCCCACTAAATCCTCCACCCGATGAACCCCCGCTTCCACCCCGCGGTGATGAATACAGCGCGTGCGACATGCTGGTCGTTGCACCCGAAAGAGAGCGAGAGAAACTCATTGCCGAGAAACGTGGGATCCGGTGGGAGGATACATACCAGGACGGCGGCTCGCTAAACAATCCCTCAAAAGCCTCGGCCCAGTGATCAACCACATCAAGAGCAATTGCATACGGCAAGTACCTGTAGAAGGTCTCCTTGGGACCCATGCGCTCAAGTCGATCACGATCAGCCCGATTCATGAACTCCTGAAACCCCCGTACCTCCATAAGCACCTGCGACCCCTGTCGTGTCTTGGCCGGCATCGCGCCCGAAAACGCGATAATCACTCCGCCGCTCAGTCCCAGAGCAATAATGGCCTTTAGGAAATACACCGGGGAGAGAACCAGAGTCAATATCAGTCCACCGAAAATGACCACGAATCCCGCTCCAAGATAGATGCCTTTTACATGAGATGGTCTCACCTGGAACATGCGCATTGCCATCAGGTTGTCGAATTGCCGACGGTGTAAATCGCTCAAATGCTTGTAGAACTTCTTGCTCAGTTTGGAGATGAGAATCTCTCGACCACCCTCTTGGAACAGGTACTCCAGCAAGGCCTGTTCAAACGAGTTCAGCTCCGAATCGGGCTCCTGAAGCTTCACCAACCGATAATCTGTCGAGTCCAGCAGCGATATCAGCCCCTTGTTCTCCACCTCTTCGATTCGAATGTACCCACGCTCTGCGAGATTGACAATCGAAGCGCTGATGTCACGCTGGTCCAATCGCTCATCCACCATTGTTCCCACCTGAGCAGGCGTGAGAAACTTGCCATCGTACTTGGGAGGTTCATAGCGAACTACCACCGCCTCGCCGACCCGCGGATCGCGGCCCCGCGTCCGCCACAGCCAGAACATGACGGCAAGCGCAATCAGCGGCAGCAGAAACACCCAGTTCTCATATACGTTGTAGTTCCACAACCATTGGTCGAAGCCCGATGGCGGAGCTACCAGCCCCTTATCCCATCCAAATGCCACCGTAAGTCCCTCGCGGCCTTCGAGTGGCCGAAGAGACTCAAAGGTGGCCACATTGCCACTGACCTCATAACTGCACGCGCTCTCGCTGGAACCATACCGCCCGGTATAGCAGGCAGCCAGATGATTGCTGCTGATGGCGTCCGATTCAACCGAGATCGACGCCGTCGCCAGCTCAATCGGTGCCTCCCAATACGTTCCTGTCACGTTCCAGTACAGTTCATCGTGATCGTCAAAGAACAGTAGCGCATTCTCAACTTCGTAAGTTATCACGTATACCTGCTCACCACTGACATAGCGATCCGGATCCCCAATGCGAACGTGCACCACACTGCCCTGGCGCTCGACTCTGAACGGACGGGAATGACCACGCTGATCGGCTACCCCCGAAACCGAGATAGGCATCCGGTGCGTACGCCCCAACTCATCCGTGTACTGGTATGGGATGTCACGATATATACCGTGGAGCTGGCGGTGAAACGTGATTCGCAGCGTCTCGGTCACGGTGATCGTAGCGTCATCATGCACCACGATATCACTATGAAAGTGGTCAATCGTAAACTGATACCCTCGCGCCTCGACCTGAACCGCAAACAGGATCACAGCCGTCACAACGACCACCAGCGATGCCGCGCTGTAGATGAGCCTCTCCCGCATCATGAAAAGTCAACCTTGCCGGGACGACGTTCCTCCGGCGATTCCAACGTGAAGAACTCTGCGGGCTCAAAACCGGCCATATTGGCCACCAGAACGGCCGGGAAGGTCTCCGTGAGCGTATTGTAGTCACGGACAACGGCATTGTAGTACCGCCGTGCGTTCTCAATACCCTCTTCCAGTTGCTGAAGCTGTTTCTGGAGTTCCACGAAGTTAGTATTGGCCTTGAGTTCTGGGTAAGCCTCGGCCACAGCGAAGAGGCTCTTGAGCGTCTCCCGAAGCATATTCTCTTTCTGCGCCTGTGCCTGCGGTCCCCCTGCCATCATGGCGCTGCTGCGCGCCTCGGTGACCTTCTGGAACACCTGCTTCTCGTGGCCTGCATAACCCTTTACCGTTTCCACCAGATTGGGAATCAGGTTGTACCGTTTCTTCAGCTGAACATCAATGTCCGACCACGATGACCTCACAGTATTGCGAAGCCGGACCAGCCGATTATACAGGCCAACCACCAGGCCGCCGATCAGCAGCACTGCGACCAGTATCACAATCATTATAGCCATTACAGTTTCCTACTCAATTGGTGAAGTAATATTCAACGCTATCACTCGGCGCCCCGGACGTCAAGATTTTAGCATGTCCCGGAAAGCGACACCAGCCGCCAGCTCCGCCCTGTTCACACGCCGAGCGCAAAACTATTTATTTGTCACGGCCTCGATACGTATCTAACTTAATGGCGGTTACAGGACGATGATTGGAGACTCGCGCGAAAACTCGTGGGAACCGCACTATGGAACTATCTCAGGAATTAGAAAGCATCTGGGCGCGAATCGACCAGGTGCTGCAGTACCGGCTTTTCGACGTCAATCAAACCCAGGTGACACCAGCCACCCTTCTGGTCTTTGTTCTGGTTGTCGTCACCGTATTCATCTTCTCACGCCTTTTCAATCGCCTCTTACTGCGGAGGATACTCGATCGCTTCCAAATCGAGCGCGGCATCCAGTACAACATGGTCCGAGTCGGGCACTATATCATCATGGCCGTTGGCGTGATATTCGCCCTGCAGTTTGTCGGAATTGACTTCAGTGGTCTGGCCGTTGTCTTCGGTTTTCTCTCGGTCGGTATCGGTTTCGGATTGCAGAATATCACCTCCAATTTCGTGTCCGGCATCATCCTGCTGTTTGAACGTCCCATAAAGGTGGGCGATCGCGTCACCGTCGCCGATATCGAAGGTGATGTTACCGCCATCAACATGCGGGCCACAACCATTCGTTCCTTGAACAACATTACCATCATCGTGCCCAATCAGGAATTCGTGTCCGCTTCGGTGATCAATTGGTCCCACGGTGATCCCACCGTACGTATTCTCGTTTCGGTCGGAGTATCCTACAACTCCGATCTGGACACTGTTATCAAGGCCCTCAAAGAAGTGGCCGACCAGCATCCGAAAGTCTTGAAATCTCCGCAGCCCGATGTCGTCTTTCGCGGGTTCGGCGACTCATCCTGGGATCTGGACCTGCGCTGCTGGATCGCCGAACCCCGGGGCTACTACACGATCAAGTCTGAATTGAACTGCGCCATCGTTCATGTGTTCCGCAAATACAATGTTGAGATCCCATTTCCGCAGCGCGACCTGCATGTTCGCTCACCACTGCCGGTACCATTGGCAACCGAATCGAAAATACCGCGCGAAGCAAGGGGAGAGTAGAAACTGACCGAGAGCATCCTCATAGGCTTGTCGGCCATTATCGTCCTCGGGGTACTGGCCCAGTGGCTGGCTTGGCGATTGCACCTGCCGGCTATACTGCTGCTTCTTGTTTTCGGCGTTCTGGCCGGACCAGTGACGAACATCCTTGACCCCGATCTCGTCTTCGGAGAACTGCTGTTCCCGTTGGTGTCTGTGTCCGTTGCAATCATCCTCTTCGAGGGAGGACTCAGTCTGCGCCTCAGCGAGGCTAAGCAGTTCGGCGCATTGGTTTCCAGACTCACAACAATAGGAATCGTCGTCACTTGGGCGTTTTCGGCGGCGCTCGCCTTCATACTTCTGGATATGACCGCCAGTCTCTCAATTCTGCTGGGAGCAATCTTGGTCGTGAGCGGCCCTACGGTCATCATTCCACTGCTCCGGCAGGTCCGACCGACGGGAAACGTGGGGCCGATTGTCAAATGGGAGGGAATCATCAATGACCCGGTAGGGGCTATCCTCGCCGTGCTCGTCTTCGAGGTCATTCTCTCCGGCGGTGTTGCCAACGGTACCGGGTATCTCATCCTTGGAGTGGTCAAGGCTGCCGTTATCGGTGCTGGGATCGGCGCGGTGTCAGCAGGCATAATCATCCTGCTGCTCAAGCGCTATCTGATCCCTGATTTCCTGCAAAATCCCGTCTCGCTCATGCTGGTCGTCATTTGCTATGCCAGCTCCGATGCCCTCCAGCCGGAATCCGGACTGCTGGCTGTCACCGTGATGGGGTTCGTACTGGCCAACCAGCAGTTCGTATCCATTCGACACATCCTCGACTTCAAAGAGAACCTGCGCGTATTATTGATCTCCAGCCTGTTCATTATCCTGGCCGCCCGGCTACCGGTCGTGGAGGTTCTCCTGGGAAGCCCCATGGGCTGGATATTCGTTCTGCTGCTCATTCTTGTCGTGCGCCCCGCAATGGCCCTCGTATCGACATGGAGTACCGATATGAAACTCAATGAACGGCTGTTTGTCGGTTGGATGGCACCTCGCGGCATTGTCGCGGCAGCGGTT
>CAZXRO010000188.1:0-5871 GCA_964642435.1 uncultured Ignavibacteriales bacterium | reverse complement strand
AAGACGGCCGAGGAATTCCTGCTGGACTACGAGGATTTCGAGACCCGACGCCGCGAGTCGCAGCGCCGCAAGTCCCGCGCGAAGCCGACCGTTGCCGAGACAAAAAAGACAACCCCGGCCTGGATGTGGGCCGTACTGGCCGCAGCAATCATAGCCGGGGTTGTGGCTGGTTTGTATCTGGCCGGATTCTTCAGCAACTGACGCTGAATCATCCCCAATACACAGCTACAACAGTTTGAAGGTCACACCGATTCCAAGAGTCTCTTTCAGACGACCCTTCTTGCTGATCTGTTTGTCGTAAAGAAACTGCGTATACAGGTTGACTGTGATATAACTGGCAACGTCAGCCTTCAGCGTACTCTCCCAGTTGACGTCGATCGCCTTCCAGTCATCCTCTGCCTCGGTCCCTTCCACTTCATCCGACTCCGAGAAGGCGAATGCCTTATACAGGGTCAATTTGCCGATATAGATCAACTTGTCATTGATGACCAGCTGGGCGTCGGAGACCGACTCGATACCGAAGTCGGTGGTGGTTTCCCGTTCGGTCGTCAGCTGGTCCATATCGGTGATGACACTGGTGATGGTCTGGCGGGCCGCAGCACCCAAGCGTGACAGGAAGAAATTCTTGTCCTTCTCATAGAATTTCTTGGCCAGACCAATTGACTCGGTGAGCGTCATCGGTGAGAAGTATCGTTTCTTGGCACTCACGGATGCATCGACGAACTGCGTCTCCAGACGGAACGCCGTGTACGGGTCGAACGGCCAGTCGACGTCGTACCGGGCTACTGTTTCCCAGTCGATCAGGTCGGTCGTCTTGCTGGGCTTCTCCCAGTCGCCGGTGGAATCGTCCTGGCTATGGGTTTGGCCGAATGACATACGAAGGACCGACCGCAGGTTCACCCACGGCGCGAGTTTCTTTTCGGCCTCGGCATTCAGATTGGAGACCCAGGTAAACGATCCGGCCTCGCCGCCGGTCCACGAATCCGAATAGGATGCCTGGGCGGCAGTCAGGTCGAATATGACCTCCGTGGTCCAGCCCTTCAGCGTATCGGGGGCAGCCTCATCCTGTGCCCAAGCCACCGACGAAACAAGGCAGAATGCAAGAATCACGGTCGCAACTTGACGTAGACGTATCACCAGAAACCTCCTTAGCTGGCCGCGACCTGATGCAGATGAACATCGGTCTGCGGGAACGGGATGGAAATGCCTTTCTCATCAAAGGTCAATTTGACCTTCTCCGTCAAGTCGAAATACACCGACCAGTAATCGGCGGTCTTGACCCACGGGCGAACGACAAAGTTGACGGAGCTGTCAGCCAGTTCAGAGACAGCGACAGTGGGCTCCGGCTCTTTCAAGACACGGGCATCGGCATTCACTATCTCTTCGAGTATCTGCTTGGCGAGTTTGATATCGTCGCCATAGCCGATTCCGAACACCAGGTCCACACGGCGCATCTCCTTGGCCGAGTAGTTGGTGATCGGAGCGCTGGTGATCTGGCTGTTGGGGACGATCACGGCGCGATTATCTGGTGATTTCATCTTGGTAACGAAGACATCGACCGACTCTATTGTTCCGGACATGCCGCCGGCTTCGACATAGTCACCGGCTTTGAACGGGCGGAAGATGATCAGCATTACGCCGGCGGCGAAGTTTGACAGCGAGCCTTGCAGCGCGAAGCCGATAGCCAAGCCGGCGGCACCAAGGATAACTACGAACGACGCCGTCTGGATACCAAGCATCTCGAGGATGGCGATGACCAGGAAGGCCAACAGGCCTATCTTGGTGATGGCGACCACGAAACTGGACAGGGTTCCATCGACTTTGGACCGATCCATCAGCTTCCTGACAATGTTGACGACGATGCTGATGGCAATACGACCGAGTATGAACAGAAGAATCGCGCCGACGATACTTCCGGCGTAGTTCTTCACCCAGTCATAGACCAGTTGAGCGATTTCGGTCATGTTAATTTCGGGCATGGATTCCTCCGCGAATCACATAGGTTTATAAGTGTTGTTTCACACATCTGTTCATAAGGATCCAGCTGGTCTGTGGGGGGGAAGAGTCAACTGATGGTAGCATGCCAGACCCCTGCGCCAAACCAGACTCAAGCCAATCGTTTGTCCGATCTACGATTCAATTGGCTGTTGCAACAGCGACTTGTTTGATACGGTTCCCGGTGTAGTGATGATAGAGCAAGTTGAGTCGTCGACCTACTTGTCGTATGATTCCTCGTCTTCGTTTGGAAAGCTGCCGTCTCGCACATCCTTGGCGAAACGCCTGGCCGCATCGCTGATCACGGGAACGAGATCGGCGTATTCGCGCAGGAATTTGGGCTTGAAGCCTTCCTCACGCAGGCCCAATATGTCATTGATGACCAGGACCTGTCCATCGCAATAGGGGCCGGCGCCGATGCCGATGGTGGCCATATGCTTGAGCGATTCGGTGATGTTCCGGGCAACATCGGTTCGCACCAGCTCCAGCACACAGGCGAAACAGCCCACATCCTCCAAGGCCAGCGCCGATTCGCGCAGATACTCGGCGGAATGGGCATCGCGTCCCTGTACGCGCGGCCCGCCGAAACGGTTGATTGATTGTGGCGTAAGGCCAATATGCCCCATGACCGGAATCCCGGACTCCACCACCCGCTTGATGGTCGAAATCATTTCCAGGCCACCTTCCATCTTGACGGCCTGTGCACCGCCGTCGCGCAGGAACCGCCCGGCGTTGCGGATCGCGTCCTCGGCCGACGGCTGAAACGACAGGAAGGGCATATCGGCAATCACCATTGCTCGCGAGGCGCCGCGGCTGACCGCCGAGGTATGCAGCAGCATCATGTCCATCGTAGCGGCCAGTGTGGTTGGATGGCCGTGGATGACATTGGCGGCACTGTCTCCGACGAGCAGGCAGTCGAGTTCTGCCCTGTCGAGCAGCGAGGCTGTGAAATAGTCGTAGGCGGTGAGAATAGTGATCTTTTTGCCCTCCTGCTTCAATTTGAGCAGGGAGGAGATGGTGACTCGTTTGGTCCTGGTGGTATGTGACATATATCCTAATTCGTGGTCAGATCGCCAGCCGGCGAATAGTATTTCTTACCCGTCACGGGCTGCTTGAGCTGGCTGATCAGATCATCGAAGTGCTCCGGGTTGTTGACAAAATCGATATCATCGGTCTTGACCACCAGGAGCGGGGTTTCCGAGTAATTGAAAAAGTAGTAGTCGTATGCCTGGTTGAGCATGGTGATATAGTCGTCATCGATTGGCTTTTCGAATGCAAGGTTGCGTCGGTGAATACGCTGCATCAGCACAGGCGTGGATGCCTGCAGGTAGATGGCCAGATCCGGGCGCGGGATATCGCGCGAGAGTACGGGAGCGATCTTCTCGTAGAGGGCCAGTTCTCGCTCAGAGAGATTCACCTGGGCAAAGATGTGATCCTTGGCGAACAGGTAGTCGCTGACAATGCGTTGTGCAAACAGGTCACGAACCATGAGGTCCTGCTGTTGGCGGAATCGGGAGAGGAGGAAATAAAGCTGACAGGAGAAGGCATAGCGCCGACGGTTCTTATAGAAATCGCGGAGGAACGGGTTCTCGAAGACTTCCTCGGTCACGAGTTCGGCATCGAGTCGTTCGGCCAGCATCTGGGCAAACGAGGTTTTGCCGACCCCGATGACACCCTCGACGGCTATGTAGTTTGGCTCAAATGTGTCGGGCGACATAGTCCTTGAATGTCAAGACGCTCTGCGCCTCGTTCTCCTTCAGAAATTCGGCGACAGGCCGCCGGGTCACCGGGTGCACGATATCAGGATCAATCTGCAGCAGCGGTACCATGGCGAAGGCCCGGTTCAACAACTCTCGATGGGGGACGGAGAGTTGCTCTGTTTCTATAATCTGATCGCCGAACAGGAGAATGTCAAGGTCTATAGTTCTCGGTTGCACTTGCCCTTTGGCGGTGCGTCCGAGGCGCTTCTCGATCAATTCGAGCGCCCCGAGCAGTTCGCTGGGCAGGTAATCATAGTCACCCTTGACAACCTGGTTGAGAAATGCCGGTGCATTCTCTTCCATGTTCTCAGCCTCAGTCAGGTATATCGATGAGGCGGCGACGATCTCCAGTCCGGGGATGCCGGCGAGCTGATCCATGGCCTTTTCCATGTTGCGCTCGCGGTCGCCAAGATTGGATCCGAGAAGAATGTAGACAGTTTCTGCCATTGCGTGTGCCTGTTCTGTTGAGAGTCCATTGCCTGGGTCTCAGGCGATCTGGTCCTTGCGGCGCGTCAGCTCCACTTCGACATGACGGATATGACCGGCGATGGGCGGGTTCATTTTTCGAACCCGAAGTGTCACCGAGTCGATTTCGAAAGATTTGATCAGGTGCGCCGCAAGCCGTTGGGCAAGTCCTTCCAGCAGGCTGAAAGCCTTGCCCTCGACAGTTTCCTTGATCAGCCTGAAAACCTTCTCATAGTCTACAGTATCGGCCAGTCGGTCGGAACTTCCAGCACTGGTCAGGTCGACAGCCATCTCGCAGTCGATTTCGAACATACGCCCGGTTTCCTTTTCGGCCGCCGTCACGCCATGGTAGCCATAGAAACTCATGCCCACCAAGCGTACCTTGTCGACAGATGATGCCCCGCTCATGTCGATCTCCGTCGACGCCGGGGAGGGCGTTTATTGATCCGGGCCATAGCTTGCTTGATAGTTTCCGGGGTGACGGTTAACGAGAAGCGCACGTACCTTTCACCGATATCGCCGAAGACTGTCCCGGGAATGGCCTGAATGCGCCATCGGCGGTAGATTTGGTCAACGCTGCGGGTGGCATCGGATCGCGAATCAACCCTGGCCCAGACAAACGGTACAGATGGGGCTCCCGCCGGTTCCATGTTAAGCCGCTCAAGCAGTGGTTGGATGGCCTCGCGGGCCTCGGCTATGGTCTTGCGTGCTGTCTGCAGAGCCGGGGACGGATAGGTCTCCAGCGCCCGGGTGGCAGCCACGACCAGCGAGGCGGGCAGATACGGCGGCAGCAGACGAGCAGCCTGTTTGACACCGCTAATGATATCCCGCTGCCCGGCCATAAATCCGATCGGCACACCGGGCAAGCCGAGGTTGTACGCAAACGAATACAGCTCGACCCCCACTTTCCTGGCCCCGGGGGCACTCAGCAGCGAGGGTACCCGTTGACCGGCAAGGTCGGCATAGGCAGCATCGTTGACCAATGCGACATGTGAGCGACTGGCCAGCCAGACCAACTCCGCGATGCCGGCGTTATCCAGAACCAGACCGGTGGGGTTATGTGGACTATTGACGAACATGAGCCTGGCGACGCGCCCCAGGCCGGAGTTCAGCCGGTCCAGTCCGATCGTCCAGCCATCGCGGTCACTCACGGCGTAGCTGACCGCCTCTCCCCCGCAGGCAGCGATAGCCCGACGATAGAGCGGCAGTCCCAGCTCCGGCACAAAGCCGACATCACCATGATCGATAAAGGCAAGGCTTAACAGAATGGCCATCTGGGAGATACCAGCCCCGATGAAGATTTCCTTGTGGGGGTCTATCTTGGTGCCGGTGCGCTGTTCCACCCAGTCGGCGGCCCGGGCCTTGAGTTGTTCGAGTTGTGGCAGACTGGCGATGCTGAAATCGGCCTGGTCGGTCTCGAGATCGAGTTCCGATACCGGCCACTTGAAGGTGGCTAAATCGATCAGTTCACCTTTGCGGGGGTGGCTGCGTTCTCGCTTTCGGGCCAAACGCAAAAGGGAATCAACCTCGGGGGGGAGCTGATAGAGGCGGTTGGCCTTTTCGACCACCACTCGCTTGACCAGCATGGATTCTACCTCGTGTTGGTTTGTCCCCAGGCCTCATCCAGTTTCTGGCGCATTTTTGCCAGGCG
>CAZXRO010000187.1:1850-5985 GCA_964642435.1 uncultured Ignavibacteriales bacterium | reverse complement strand
CGGGAAGGGGCTGGTGGCGCGGGCGCTTCATGAGTTCAGTGTACGGCGGGAGCAGTTGTTCAAGAAGTTCAACTGCAACCATACGCCATCGGACCTGGTGGAATCGGAGTTGTTCGGGCATGTCAAGGGGGCGTTTTCAGGGGCGCACGAGGACCGGGTGGGGCTGTTTGAGTTTGCCGATGGCGGGACGGTGTTTTTGGATGAGATTGGTGATCTGAGTATGGCCTCGCAGGGGAAGATCCTGGACGTGATCGAGACGGGTGAATTTGAGCCATTGGGATGGACGGGGCACGCGCGCAGGACCGACGTGCGGCTGGTGTGTGCTACGAACAAGGATATTCAGAAGCTGGTGGCTGGTGGGGAGTTTCGCGAGGATGTATACTACCGTTTGAATGGCGCCCAGATAGTGGTGCCGCCGCTTCGGGAGCGCCGCGAGGATATCCCGCTGTTGGTCGAGCATTTTCTCCGGCAGTATGCGCAGGAGGATCAGACAGGGATGAAGTACTTCGACGAATCGGCGGTCAATTTGCTGGCGCAGCAGGAGTGGCCGGGGAATGTGCGCCAGTTGCAGCACACGGTGCGTTCGTTGCTGGTGCTGACGGATTCGCATGTAATAATCGATTCGGACGTGCGCCAGTTTTTCGGCGATGACTCGACGGCTGAGGTGCCGGGCAGCACAAATGGCGGTTCGCTGGCTGAGCGAATGCGGGAGTACCGTCGCTTGTGTATAGTTGAGGCGCTTCGCCAGGCTGAGGGGAATGTCAATGCGGCGGCTCGGTCGTTGCATGAGGATCCCTCGAATCTTCGCCGATGGATCAAGACGCTGGATATCAAGATCGACAGGCAGTGAGCGGGGGGCGGTCGGTGATGCGCGGTGTTGTCATAGTGCTTCTGGTCCTGTTGCTGTGTTCGGCGGTGGGGGCGATTGACGAGCTCGAGATTGAGTTTACCTCGGACACGACGTTCCTTCCGTACCGGATGGTGGTGCTGGATAGTTCCGCAAGTACGCCCCAGCATGTTGCCACAAACCGTCTGTTTTTGCCTTTGCGCCCCGGTATCTCGGATTCGGTGAGGGCACTCTATGGTCATATCTGTGCGCCTCGCATAGGTGACGACCAAGCCTTCACGGTGGACGTGAACGCTTATCCTCCCAAGGAGTTCCTGCGCCAGGCCGCAATCTGGATTCAGTTTCGGCGGTGGCAGGCGTACTACGACAGCACGAGCGGTTTCATGTCTGTCGTGGTCACCGGATATCAGCGGGACTCGGCGTGGGTGTATGAGGTGGATCCGCGGACGTCGGAGTATCGAGGGCAGTTCCTGATGTCGGGGAGCGACGACAGGGGAGACGGCGTGTGGCAACCCTATGTGGACATCAAGTATATCGGTGATTTCGATCGCGATGGAACGGTGGAGGTGTTGATTTACGTCGACCCTGAGCGAGAGGCCGGGGTGCGGACGCTGTTCTGTCTGGAACTGGGGAGTCTGGAGATTGAGTGGTTTCTTCCGATAGCGTGCTGGCCGTTATCGGTCTTGCCGCTGGAGGACGGGTCGCTGATGATGACGCTGAGGGGGCCATACCAGGGGAAACGGGATGCGAATTTTGATGACCGCCTTGGTTACCTGGTTATTGTGGATTCGACAGGGCAACTCAGGTTGAACCAGGTCATTAAGTCAGAGGTGTGTAATGTCTGGTTGAAGCCTGCGCCCGATGGCGGATCGTACTACCTCATTCACGAGTTTCCGCCGGTTGATGCCGACAGCGCGCGTGTACTGCTTGACGAAGGGCGAATCAGCGAGGTTCAGGATGGGCGGTTCCGGTTGTCGCAGATCACATCAACGGGTGAGGTGATACGGAGTGTGAGTTTCGCCAATCCGGCGGCTCATTTCTCGTGGATCCCCTATGGTAGCAGGGGGGAGCCACATCTTTGTGTAAAGCACGAAGACAAGTCGACGGACGTGTATGACACGACCCTGATGTTGGTGGCGCAAGCGGATAGGACATCGGCATCGGATTTCTCCGACGTGATGCGGTTGGCGGATGGTGTCGAGGTGATGGCGGCCGCAGTTGGTTTGTATGATACGGATCTTCGCCAGCTTGCTGCATTCAACGGGCGAACCGGGACGCTGTTACCATTGCTGTATGATACCGCGGGCAATGTGACGACGTTTATCCTGAGTTCGGGACAGGCGGGGGCGATGGTTCGGTTTGAGAAGCGGGGATGGGTAGATATTGCGACGATCTTCTATTTTAGGTATCGCAGCTACATACTGGTGTTGATCACGGCGCTGGTGGTAGGGTTGGTGCTGGTGAACTACTATCGTCAGCGGACGCGCCGGAACCTGGTGGTGATTCGCGAGCAGAAGGAGAAGCTGGAGCGGGCGCAGCGGGAGTTGAAGGAAGCGCAGGCGAAGCTGGTGGCGCAGGAGAAGTTTCGCCAGGCGCGGGATATTGCGGGTGGGTTTGCGCACGAGATACGCAACGCGCTTTCGCCGGCGCGGCATGCGCTGGGGAAGATGATATCGCTGGGCAGGGACAAGCTGAGCGAGGACAAACTGGAGCGAATGGGCGGGTTGGTGGATCGATCGTTGGCTCATGCGGTGGAGTTGACGGAGCGGATCAGTGAGTACTCGCATGTGGAGGACATGGGGACGAGCCGGGAGGTTGACCTGGGGGAGTTGATTGACAAGGTACTGGCCGAACATCGGCATCTGGTGGAAGCTGCGGGCGTTGACGTGGTTCGCGAGGGGGCAGCCGAAGCCCGCCGCGGGGGGAATCCGCGGCATTTTGAACTTGTGGTGGCCAATCTGGTGCGCAATGCGATCAGGGCAATGGAGGGATGCGAGGTGCGATGTCTGCGTGTTGGCCTGGAGGCATCTGCAGGCGAGGTTGTGATGGTCGTGTCGGATACGGGGCGGGGGATGGATGAGGCGACACTCGAGCGAATCTGGGACATCTTCTACACAACCGATCCGGATAGTGGTACCGGGGTAGGGTTGACGTTGACGCGGAAGATTGTGGATTTGTACGGGGGGACGATCTCGGTATCGAGCGCGCCGGAGGAGGGGACGACGTTTCGGGTGGAGTTGCCGAGGTAGGGGCGGGGGGAATCGCAATTCACGTGATGAGCATCAGATTCAATGTCATTATATGGCGGTAGGTCTCGCGTTTTATGACGGCTTCTCAGACCGACAAACGCAGGGCAGAGAGCTGACCGGCCCGGGAGCAGTGAGCTTCCGGGCCGAGTTATTGGGGCAATGTACTACCTGATGCGGAAGAGTTCGCCGGTGGGGGTGTTGGGGTTGAGGGAAGTAGCGGTGAGCAGGTACAGCTCGCCGCCTGAGTCCTCGCCGAATCCGTAGACATAGCGATCCAACGGAGTGTACTCCTCAGGCAGTTGTATCTCGAATATCTGTGAGCGGTCGCCGTTGGTATCGATGTAGAACAAGCGGCCGGTGGGGCCGAAGTTGCGGCTGAAGTCGCCGAAGATGTAGATGCCGTGCAGGTCCGGGCGGGCCGAGCCTCGGTAGACGTGGCCGCCGATGACGGCGAGTCCATCGTTGTGGGTGTATTCGGCGATGGGGTCGATGAGTCCGGCGGTGTCGCACTCGGGCTTGGGGGTATTGGGATTGGCGGGGTCGAAGCAGTGGGCGCCCTCGCGGATCGACCAGCCGAAGTTGCCACCACTGGTGCCGATGTTGATTTCCTCGATAAGGTTCTGGCCAACATCGGGCAGCCACAACTCGTGCGAGCCGCCGCGGTCGAAGCTGAAGCGGAAGACATTGCGCAGGCCGTAGGCGTAGATCTCATCGAGACCGGGCCTATCGACGAAAGGGTTATCGGGCGGGACGGTATAGGGATCGCCGGAGTCGATGTCGATGCGCAACAGGGCGCCGAGCGGCGTGTTGAGGTTCTGGCCGTGGCCCCTGGGACCGTGTGTGGGGGGCGAGGCGGCAAGACCGTCGTGGGCGCCGCCACCATCGCCGAGCGAGAAGTAGAGATATCCATCGGGGGCAAAGGCGACGTGTCCGCCGTTGTGGTTGGATTGTGGCTGGTTGGCCTCGAAGATGATTCGTTCGGAGTCGGGGTCGGCGAGGTTGGGATCCTCGGAGACCCCGTATTCGGCGAGCACCTCCT
>CAZXRO010000187.1:0-1840 GCA_964642435.1 uncultured Ignavibacteriales bacterium | reverse complement strand
TGGCTATGGATGCAGGGTTCATCGGATGCGCCTTCGCGTGGTGCGCTATAGCGGATGAAGAAGCGGCCATTGGTGGCATAGTCGGGATGGAAAGCCAGGCCCAGCAGGCCGCGCTCGTCGTAGCCCGAGGAGAGTGTGACGAGCTTGTCGGAGATATCGAGAAACGATGTCTCGAGCAGTGTGTCATTGTGGAGGATGCGGATGGTGCCGCTTTGTTCGACGATGAAGAGGCGATTGGTGTCATCGTCGGGCGTTGCAATGATTTGGGGGCCCTGGAGTCGATCGGCAACGAGTTCGAGTTCGAGACGGATGGTGCCGGGCTGGATCTGGCAGGCATCGCCGATGCCGTCGTTGTTGGAGTCGCGCTGATCGGGGTTGGCGTGGTAGGGGCAGTTATCCTCGGAATCGCAGACGGTATCATTGTCGAGGTCGGGGCACTGGGCGTATGAGGTGGAGACCGCGATAGTGAGTGACACGGCGAGAGAGGTGAAGAGTGATTTGATTGTATCAATCATCGGGGCAGTTCCCATGTTACGTGGTTGGGGTGAGATGGGACAGGCTGGCAGCGCTCGGTCGAGGAGAGTGACAGGAGCGCTGTTGGCCGGGATTTTTTTTCTTGTGTGATGGCATGAATCAGGTGAAATTGAGGTACACTTGGCCATTGGGTGCTTGCGCCAAGATCATCGTGGCAGGGACGATCTGGGCTGTTCACCTGGTGGCTGGACTCCACGCAACTGAGATTAGCAGGTATATACACAAATCCTATCCTCACCTTACTCTCTTCAGGAGGTACTATGCGCAGATTTCTCACTGTGGTACTTGCCCTGGCGTTGTTGCTGCCTTGTGTGGTAGCTGCCGAGCAGGTACGCGATGTTGATCGTACGAAGTACATTAATGATGTCGGGATGATAGGTTATGTTCCCGATCGATTTATCATTGTGCTGAAGGACGATGTTCAGGTTGATCACGCCCGCGATGCCCAGGCGGCGATGGCGCTTTCGGACAAGGCCGGGTTCGCCGAGTTGGCGCAGGCACACGGGGTGGCAGGAATCAGGCCGCAGTTCCGCGGATCTGACGTCGAGAAGGGCGGTCGGTCCGAGGAGTTGAGGGCGCTGGCGCGTCACTACAAGGTTTATCTGGAGGGCGACAACCTGGATGTGGCGGTTGAGGCCTATAAGGCGCATCCAATGGTGGAGCGGGTGGAGAAGATTGGTATCCACGCGCTGTATGCGACGCCGAACGATCCGTATTACGATGATCCGCCGGCCGAGTATCCTCACGATCAGTGGCACTACTGGGACACGTACGGTATAGAGGCCGATCAGGCCTGGAATAGCGAGGCAGGTGCCCAGACGGTGCTGGTTGGCAATCTGGATATTGGCACTATGTACGACCACGGTGACCTGGGTGGCAGCAATCCCCCGGGTCCGAACGATGCCAGTACCAATGGCAATATCTGGGTAAATGCGAACGAGATCCCGGGTAACGGTATTGACGATGACGGCAATGGGTATGTCGACGACATCATTGGATGGGACTTTGTCGAGAGCACCGACTGGTACTCGTACTCGTGTATCGATATCGACTGCGGTGGCGCGGACAATGATCCCTCGGATGGTGACGGTCATGGTACTCATACCGCGGGGACGATTGCCGCGATTACGAACAATGGTTACTGTGTGGCCGGTGTGGCCGGTGGATTCGGGAATGGTAGTTTCAGCGGCGGCGGCAACGGAGTGAAGATCGTGCCGTGCCGAATCGGCTATGTGCTGGACTACTGGATCTATGGCGCGACCGGCGTGGTGATCATGGACTACGTCGCGGAAGCGATGTACTACAT
>CAZXRO010000186.1:1253-5995 GCA_964642435.1 uncultured Ignavibacteriales bacterium | reverse complement strand
GGTATCCAATGACCGTAATCCGGCTCTGAGCCCAACGCAGGAAGAAGTGCGTTGTCAAATGCTGATTTTCCCAGCGAAGCACCCCATCGTGGCGCCATCGAGCGTTCACGTAGAGCTGAGGCTCAATGCGAGTGAATAATCCACTGGTCGGATTGAAGCGAATTCTATTGAAGGTGTGCACATCCCGGTAGTTGACCCAGGGATCGTACCCGGTCAGCGTGCGGTATGTCGGATCGACTTGGCTGTAGGTCATCTGGAAGCCCCAGACTCGAGCGTTCCGGTTCAGCCTCGTGATGAAAGCGTTGCCCGAGAACGACTCGCCATCGAATACCGCCGTGTGTCTGCCGTCGTCAAGGAGCACTCCCTCAACCGAGGCAGAGCCACCGGCCTTGTCGGGTTCGCCAGTTAAACTGCGAAGGAACTGGCCATCGATAGAGTACGTCTGAGACAAACGAATAGCTGCATCGGCGGAAAGGATGGTACCGTATCCTCCACTCTCGAGCCGTCGATCTGTCGCCATGAACCCGATCTGAGAAGCCTCGCCAAACGACCTGGAACCTCGAAGGACATTCACCCAGCTTCGACCGGTGCCAAACAACTCGCTGGATTCGTCCAGCGGCAGCAGGTACGGCGAAGTTTCATCCTGGGCGGTCATGAACCCGAGAGAGATGGCTGAGCCACGGTTGACGAACTTCACCGCGTATTCGGGGTCATTCACGGTACGTGTATAGAATGAATTGAACATGGTACGGAAGACGTCGGAGCCTTCCTGAAAAAACGGCCGACGTTCGGGATAAAACAGCGCAATGGTCGTGTTCACATCGACCTGGGCCGCGTCGGCTTCGATCTGGCTGAAGTCAGGATTGTAGGCTCCCTCCAGCGTGGCATTCGACGATAGTGAGTACTTTGTCGCCACGGAGAGATCTCCCAGCAAATCACCGCTACTGAGTCCCGATGTTGGGTCTCGCGGGTCGTTCAGACTGGAAGATTGCTGCGCGATGAAGGCTGGCAGGATTTCCAGCCCCTCCCCCGGTTGGACTTCGCTGATGCCGCTCACCGTCCCCCACTGGCACGGCCAGCAGGATTCATCGCGGTCATAGGCCGCCCACGAATACTGATGTTGTGTCTCCCGCGGGTGATGACGGTAGAAATCGATCCTCCACACCTGTTCCGGAGCATTCGGAAACCGCATGCTGGAAAACGGTATAGCCATTTCTACCTGGTAGCCCGAATCGGTCACTTTGGCGGCCGAGTGCCAGATGATATCAAATCCGTAGTCCTCACCGCCAATACTCGTCCATAGCAGATCCTTCTGCACTCCGTAAGGGTTTACGTGAAACTGATACGCCCAGGAGGCATCGCCGTAGGTATCGAGCAATACACAGACAGCATCGTCATTGTTAAACTCATCGCGCTGGCACATGGTGGCCCGAATCAACTCCGGGTCGTCCAGGCACACGAACGCGACATACAGGTTGTTCTTGTCATAAGCCAGCGATACGCGTGTGGGCACGGCAGGCGGCGTGTTATCGCCGGGGTATCGTTCAACGAAGCGTTCCAGCAATGGCGCCTGATACCACCCCGGTTCATTGAGTTCGCCATCGATATGGAATTGGCCTGAAACCCGGACTATCTCCACATTTGGCCGGAATGTGGCTTCATCTGACAGGATACTGGCTGCGCTTAAACCAGACATGGTTACAAGAACAGCAGTTACCAACAGCGTGGTCACACCTGTCCTGAAATATGGGATCTTCCTCACAGACATACTCCTTCCCGTTATCTCGCCAAATGGAGATTGGTCCCTTCAGACCTGAGGCACGGTGAAACCCAACGCAGTTCAGGTCCTGTTTCTCTTGCAATGGAGATCAGTCCGATCGGCTATACACGTAAGACAATACGTAGATTCCCCGGTCGGGTTTCATGAGAGGTAGCAAACGCCATGCGTCTATCGAGAATGCACGGCATTCATGGACCCTTGTGTCTCGATTTGGAACATACCGTTCAAGTGACTGTTATTCTGTTACACAATGTGCAAATTCCGGGGCCGGCACAGATTGTGGGAGACAATCGGTCGCTATTCCCGGTTGAACCCGTCTAAAAACAATAGAAGGGTGAGGATTACGATGGACAAGAAGCACACTACCATTACTTCGGCCATATCGATATTGGTAATCGCGGTACTCGCCGTTGTGGCGATCGGCTGTGGTTCAACGCAGCTGATCGATGTCTGGCAGGACCCTGCATTCGAGCAGCGACCAATGGACAAGGTCCTGGTGGTCACCATGCAGAAGGATGACATGCGACGTCGCCTGTGGGAGGACGCTTTCGTACAAACAATGCTGGAGCGAGATGAAGACATGAATGCCGTGCCGTCGTACACCCTGTTTCCCGAAAGCTTCCCGGATACGGCAGCAGTCCGCGACCGCGTGGAGGATCGTGAATTTGACGGTGTCCTGCTGATCACCGGTATTGCCAAAGAGGAATACTTGCTGAAGTACCCCGGGTACTACTCAGAGCAACCGGTCTCGCTTTACAGCCCTTGGTGGAACACCTACGTCACTCGATACGAGGTTGTCTATCACCCGGGATACCTCGAGCGGGAAACAGCGGTGAGGGTAGCCGCCGACATGCTCTACACCAATGGCGATGGACGGTTGGTTTGGTCGGCCATCAGCGAAACTGTTGACCCAGCCTCTCGCCAGCAGCTAAAAAGCTCCGTGTCGGATGTCATGGTTGACGATCTTGCCGATGCCAATCTGATTCCATAAGAGGAATCGAGAAATCGACATCTGAGCAAGACATATAGCGTATGCCGGTAGTGCCCACCGGAGTGCTGCCGGCATTTATTCTTGCATAAGCGGATCTTTGGCGTTGCCATCGTGCGCTCCTCCCTGCTATATTTGTGGATACACACGTCTATTACTATACAGGGAGGCCGCCGACCCCATGATTTCTGCAAACCGCCAAGCTGACCGACAGATGAGGATGGGATTTCGCAGGTTGGCATTGCTGCTGCTGTGTACCGGACTCACTTTGTTCGCGGGGTGCTCGGATGATGACAGTTCCCCGAACGGCCCCTCGCAGGTCTCCAGTTATCTGCGAGCAACCGTCGACGGAACATCCTATGAAGCATCATGGAGCGCGTATGCTGTATGGGTAAATGACCCCATGCCGGCGCTTACGTTGGTCGGTATGGGGCCGATGGGTACTGACTCCTGCTTGATCAATATTTCTCTTGATACCAATGATACCGGCACGTATTCGCTTGCGCCGTCGAGTACTGACAGGCTTGCCACGGTCGAGCTGCGGCAGGCCCGGCAGTACTTGGCGACTGTCTGGGGGGATGGCCACGGCTCGTTGGTCATCAGCAACAATACCAACGCACGAATAACGGGCAGGTTTGAATTCGTGGCCTACGTGGCGCTGGGGTCGGACTCCGTCGTTGTTACCGATGGTAGTTTCGATGTGCCGATGAATGTGCCGTAGAAATCTGGATGTTTAGTCTCTCAAACGGAAGATAACATCGAACCCGCTCTGGCGGGAGTAACCTTCAATCAGGCGCAGAAACACATTGCGGGTGAGTTCATATTCCAGCGTCACGATTTCGGGTGCAAACTCGTTGTCCTCGGCACTGCCGAATCCACGCTGGTAGCTAACAAAGAGATCGGTGGTGAGGTACTTGCCCACCTCGAACGCCGCCCCCGCCCAGTCTTCCTTGGCCCTGATATCGATAACATCAAGCCGCAGCTCGCGCCCCAGAGTCTTGGCCAACTGGTCCGCGACGATCCCTGCCGCCAATCCCTGCGCCAGTTCCCGCCCGCCGCTGCGTTCACCAACAGCACCTTGTTGACCCCGTGTCAACTGATCGAAACTGCGGCCGAACAAGATATACGCCAGTGCGTCACCCTGACTGATCTCAGCGCCGTCCAATTCGAAGTTGAGTTTGGGCTGCTCTGCCGTTCCGCTAACAAACAGGACAAGCGTCTGTTTGAGCCGTTCGGCACTACGGAAGACATATTCGGCGGTAATCGACAACTTCGGATTGTAGTCTGTTCCGCCCTGAAAAATCAGCTGCCCCTCGCGTATACTGAACCGTCGGCCATATAGATCATAGTTCCCCCGGACAGTGTTGATGGTTCCGAACAGTTCGGGTTCAGGTCCCTCCTTGACCACATCGATCTCTCCTGACAACTCGATTCTCATCTCGGGACTGCGGATCCACGTGTTGCGCGGTAGCGCAACTGTCGACTTGCCGCGCAATCGCTCGTAGAGTCCGCTTGTCTGAATTCCCCCTGCGTCGTCCCGGGATGCCGTATCTGAGGCTGCTGTTCCATGACCTGCACGCGCGCTGTCATAGACCGCCTTGACCAACATCGGCAGGTCCTGACTCGAAACATCCTGCACACCGCCCTCCGCCGTCAAAGCCGGCAGGTACAGCCGTGCTCGATGGACTGTGATGCTGCCATGATACTCTGCATCGTTAGCATCGGCAGTCACTCCCATATCCCCCGAGACCTGCACCTCGTAGTGATTGTGTCGCGTGACGTAGAACTCATCCGCCGTCAGATCAATGGAGGTGGACTCGATTTCACCGCTCAACGCTCTGCCGGCTAACTGAAGATATCCGTTCGCTGACAAGCTGCCCTCGTCACGCCTGGCCGACAAGCTGTCGATGGTGATCTTCTGTTGCTCCATTGACAGCCGCAGTTGAACATCCTCATTGTCAGTTACCCGATTCG
>CAZXRO010000186.1:0-1243 GCA_964642435.1 uncultured Ignavibacteriales bacterium | reverse complement strand
TAGCGATCAGCTCTTACGCTGGCGTTGTAGATCCCGGCACGCCCGGACATATGTGGTTCCTCAAGCGTGTTCCCGAATGTTAGCGAGCACACGGCATAGCCTGCGATGTCATCGAACATGCCGGGGGCCGCTGCTACCAGGGCACTCAACGGTAGCTGTTCGGTATTCACCCGCACCTGCATCGGTTGATCCGTTGGGAACATTGAGCCATCCTGTTCGGCAGCCATAGTGAATGGCACAAACCCCTCAATCGTGAGTGTCGGAAATTCCGGGAAGTACGATCTGGCCTCAAATCCCATACTATCCGCTACGTACTCTGCATTGATGGTAAGGCTGTCAATGGCAACTTCGGCAGCTGTCATCTCGGTCACCTTGAATCGAGCTTCGAAGTCGGGATCCGCTGCGGGTCCTTTCCAATCGACGTGACCAGAAAGCCTCCCATCAATCTCCGGCGCAGATTCCATAAGGGTCACAAATGTTCCAATGTTCAGGCGACTCAACTCAACTTGCAGATTGTGATCCCCTTGCAAGGCGTAGATTCCATCCACAGCCACGACAGACTGCTGATCGCCAGATCCCGAACTGATGATCAAACTGTCGACCGATATGTTCGAAGTATCGAGAACTACTGTTGCGGGCGAACGCTCCATGCTCCAACTGTGAGCATGGTAATCCAGTGACATCTCCCTGAGCAGCACTCGCGTGACATCCCCGGTAACAACATCGCCAGCGACCAATACTGCGAGCGAATCTCCTGAAGATACACGCAACTCAGCTGTCACCGTATCGTGCGCTGTCGAGGACGATGCTACCATATCGCCGAGCAGAATCTCCCCATAACGAACGGCATCTGCTTCAACCTCCAGGGATATCTGCCCAGGGGTAACGTCTATCCATGGTATTGTGACCTCGCCAAAGACCGAATCTGCCGACACATCCATGGCGCGAACCTGTCCGAGATTGAACTCGCCATCAACGGTCATGGTATCCAGATTACCCCGCACGGCGATGTCGATCCTCCCATCGGCAGATAGCGTATCCACCCCGACAAGACTGGCCAAGTCACTAAGATTTCCTGGGGAGATAACAGCGTTCAGCGACAGCTCCCGGCTATCCATCACGAAATTGCCGAAGCCGGCAGCCTCACCTATCGCAGACTTGACGAAGAAGCTGTCAACATCGACCCGTCCCTGTAATGCATCGACACGAGCAAACAGCGTGTCAAGCCGAGCGGCACCAAGTT
>CAZXRO010000185.1:0-6001 GCA_964642435.1 uncultured Ignavibacteriales bacterium | reverse complement strand
GTCGAATGACCCTGAAACTCAATGGAGACCGATAATGCGATCCATCCTGTCACGATTACTGCTGCTGGCCACACTGGCAGCTACCAGCTTCGCCAACAGCGCAAACGCAAAGGAATCCCGGCCGATCGCTCAGGCTCTGGGGGAGACCTCCATTAGCCTCTCGGTCGAGAACGCTGCGGCTGTCGATGTCCTCCGTTTGCTCGCCGCTCAGGGTGGCTTCAACCTCTCGCTCTCCAACTCAGTAGAGGGCCAGGTTACAGTGTCGCTGCAGGACGTTTCGCTGACGAATGCCCTTGATGTCGTCACCGCTTCGGTTGGGGCAAGCTGGTACCTTGCCGAGCAAGTGATTGTCGTGAAATCGGCCTCAGACCAACATACGTTGGAGACACAAACCGCACTGATCAAACTGCAATACCTTTCAGCCAGTGCCGCCGAAAGGCTCGTCATGGATGTCATCGGCGATCAAGGTACCATCAAGATTCTGTCCGGCAATACGCTGGAGGGGACGTCCGCGTGGGATGAGATGATCCAGGTGACGGCCCCGCCGAGAGTGATTGACCGCGTCCACGGTATCATCGCCGAGGCGGACTACGCCCGTCCGCTGGTCGAGATCGAAGCCAAAGTCATTGAGACAAGCCTGACTGGCGACAGTCGGCTGGGGCTCAATTTCCCCGATCGCTTGAATGTCAATATCGGCGGGCTGGACGCCGATGACGCTGATGCCGACGAATCCTCCAGCTCCGTTCGCGCCTTTGCTACCCATCCTCTTGACGGTGGCAAGTGGACCTGGGGAAAGTTGACTGCGACCGAGGTAAACGTCATCCTGGATTATCTCATCCAGAATGGTAACTCGCGGTTGCTGTCAAACCCCCGTGTGACCACCACCTCCAACCAGGTGGCGCGAATCGAGGTCTTGACGACTATTCCCATACAGACCGTCAACCGGTTTACCGAGGGGGCCGTGATCCAGGATATTGTTACTTTTGAGGACCTCGATGTCGGCTTGTCACTGGAAGTTGTCCCACGGGTAACGCGGGACTCATCTATCCTCCTTGAGGTCCATTCGGTGGTAGAGGAGATTCTGGGCTACACGGGACCGGTTGACAACCAGCGGCCCATCACCTCCAAGCGCGATGTTACCTCATCGGTACGTGTCAAGGCCGGCGAATCACTCGGAATCGGCGGACTGATGAAGGAAGCTGAGCGGGTGACGACCAAGAAGCTGCCGCTTCTGGGTTCGATTCCCTTCGTCGGAAGGATCTTCCAGCACAAGACAACTTCCACAGAACAGACCGACCTGCTTATCCTCATAACGCCGAGGCTGGTTGCCTCGGAGTAACTGCGGTCGCGACAGACGCGTTGCGACCGGGATACAATGGTTCCCGCTGATCGCATCCCTCTTGCTTTGCCGGCCGTAATTCCCGTTGGCAAATCGATCGCTTGCCCGGCACCTCCAATTGAACTACTTTCATCTCCGGAACGTTATCATCATAGAGCAAGCGCACTGGCTTATAATGTGGACTAATGTGGACTGAGGCAAATCAAGGCCCCCGGGAGTTGTGTTGACAACACCCTGCGGGCAGATCCCTCGTCAGTGTGCCCAAGTAACCTCGACGGCCGATCCAAAGGGAATGCGGTCATGATGAAGGAGCCTGAAACAGATGCGTAGGATTTTCTCCTGGATCATCTTTGCCTCGGCAGCATCGTTAATGGTTGTCGCCGGTTGTTCGGAATCCGGCAATGAACCCACAACGCCGAAGCTTGTTCCCGATCCTGCGGCCATCGAATTCGAGGCCTTCTTCGGAGGCCCGGCGCCCAACACATATGTTCAGGTGGGGGTCCGCAACGTGGACACTATCGAATACCGCATTTCGACCAACCAGAACTGGGTAGAGATCCCCAGCGGCACGCGCAAAGCGCCCGACAGCTTTTTCGTCAAGGTCTTCTCAAATGATATGCAGCCCGGCGTGAACACCGCGACCCTCACCCTTCAATCCATCAATCCTGTCGGGATTGCGCTCACGATCCCGATTACCGTCGATATCGGCCCCGCGCTCAAGCTCTCGCCGCGATACTTCTCATTTGAGGCCACTCGAGAGTCGACAACTATCGCCAATCAGAGTTTCGAGGTCACCACCAATGATCCGGTCAGCGATTTCGACTTCGGAGTTGAATCTCTTGCCTCATGGATTGTGCTTGAATCTGACACTGGCACTACGCCGGGTACGGTCACATTCTCTCTTGATCTGACACAGGCCGTTGTCGGAGATCAGATCGGTCAGATTCGCGTCAGTTCTCAGAGCGTTGCCAATCCGCCGCAACTGGTTACCTGCAGCCTGTCAGTGTTCAGTTGGCTGTCGCAGACCTCACCATTTCAGAAGGACCTGCGCAGTGTCTATTTCCATGATAATCAACTCGGCTGGGCGGCCGGTATTGTTGGCGGGCTCGATGAGTCGGGTTATCTGATCAGGACTGTCAATGGTGGCGCTACCTGGCAGCTCTATCCCGAACTCGATTTTGGTTTCCTGCAGAGTCTTGATTTTGTCGATGCCAGCAATGGATGGGCTGTCGGCACCGGTGGGCTGATTCTTCATACGACCGATGGTGGTGACAACTGGATACAGCAGAACGGCAGCGTAACGGTTGACTTGTGGGATGTGGGCTTTGCCAGTCCCGACAGCGGTATGGCAGTCGGCCGCGATGGTACCGCCGGGTACACTACTGACGGTGGCGCAAACTGGCATTTCACCAGCAACATTGTCGGCTACAGCCTCAGCGCCATCTCGGTTGTGAGCAATCAGCACGCCTGGGTTGTTGGCAATTACGGAGCTATTCTGAGAACCAGCAATGGTGGGCAGTCCTGGACCGTCGTTAGCCTGGGTGTCTACGGTGATTTATGGGGCGTCATGTTTGTCGATGCTTCCACCGGCTGGCTCGTTGGTGAGGCTGGTTCCATTCTACATACCTCAGACGGTGGAACCACATGGCAAGCGCAGACGAGCAACACAACCAAGACGCTCTACAGCGTGAACTTCGTGGACAACCTCGTTGGTTGGGCAGTGGGAGAGGACGGGACCATCCTTTACACACTCGACGGGGGAGAAATCTGGCAGACGCAGTATGGCGGGATTGACACCTATGACCTGTATGATGTGTCCTTTGTCGATCAGTCCTATGGCTGGATCGTCGGCCAGTTTGGCACCATACTCTATTCTCCGGCAGGGGGCAATTGAGGGCTGCATTGCAGCCGTCGTCCCCAATGGTAGATCGCACCTCCAAGAAGGAACAGGCACAGAGCGACAACCTGATTGAAGGTTGGCTCCCACAGTCCGAGAGACACGTGCATGGTTGCTTCATAGAATCGCACATACTCAATTGCAAACCTCGAGGCTGCCTCAGCCATTAACAGCACCGCCACAACCTGCCCGGCAAATCGCTTCCGCAATAACAGCCAGTGCAGGATTCCGAAGAGTATGAAGCCATAGGCCGAACTGTACAATTGCGCCGGGTGCAGGCTGGTCTGGCCGAAGAACGCATACGGTATCGAGCCGGCAGGATACGATACCGCCCAGGGCAGGTCGCACGGCGTCCCGAAACAGCAGCCGTTCAGGAAGCAACCGATTCGCGTAAGCCCCAGCCCCAGCGCGAATGCCGGCGCAAACAAATCGAACGTCTTCAGGACCGGCAGCGACTGCCAACGGCACCAAATCCAGGCATTCACCATGGCCAACAAGACGCCCGTGTAGACGTTGAGTCCTGCAATACCGACACTCTCACCTGCGAACGGATTGACCGCCGCCAAGGGATTCGCGGCAAACTCGGACCAGTGGATGACGACGTATCCCAGCCTGGCTCCGATTATGCCGCTGGCGATCAGCAAGTACGTCAACCACAGCAGGGGAACAAACTCGCGATTGAAGCGCCGCGACATGTACCAGACATAGAGCGTCCCCACCACAAATGACGCGGCCAGCATAACGCCATACGCGCGAATGACAACAGGCCCCAGTCTCAGGATTTCAGGATGCATGGTGACTACCTGTCGCCGGGTGTCTCGGTATAGCGACCACCTATGACCCGCCATACGGCCACGGTGGAGACTACGGCGATTGCTATCCCGACCACCACATCGGAGACATAATGAAAACGACCCCACACGCACCCCACCGCCAGCCCGGTTACCGGGAAGATGGCCATCAGCCCCGCTCGGCGGTAGTAGCGCAGGAGGTACATCAGCAACACGACGGCAACCCCTGAATGCGAGGAGGGCATGCCTCCCCCGCGTACGGCACCGTGCGTCATGACAGTCTCGGTGAACTGCCGGAATATTGGTCCCTCGATTGCGTTTTGATACAATTCTGCGAAGTGCCAGCGCGGCCCCTCGATAGGGTAGAGGATGAACAGCGAATAGGATGCGATAAAAGTGATCATGGTAGCGGTCCAGGCACTGACAATGACATCATTGCGACGAAGCATGAACATCGAGAGGAAGAAGCCCGGAATCATAAGGTAGTACGAACTATAGCACATGTGAATGATCTCGTTCGCCCAAAGATTCAGCAAATGTCGATCAATGTACAATGTCGGGTTGACCCCGAATATCGCTCGTTCCAACTGGACCAGATGCGAGTCAAGAAACCGGTCGAAGAGCAGGAACATGTAGTCCCCGGTCATCCGATAGAATGGTGTCAGCAGCAGCGCGGGATAGAGGAGCCTTATCGCCATCGACACTCGAGACTGTTCCCGGGGCAACCATTTGACAACCATCGCTATCCCGACAATACAGGCGACGTAGACGGCAATATTCCACTGGCTGCCCTCAATATCCCCGCCAAACAGCGTCACAACGATTATCATCAGGGCACAATAGCCGACAATCCAGCGATCGAACGGTAACCAGCCTCTGGTAGTGGTGTCAGTTCGAGCTGTCATCCGAATCGCTTTCATGACGCTCACCAGACACTCCGCCCACCACGATGACAATCTCTCCCTTGACGGTGCGCCCCTCCAGCTTCAGGAGAATCTCACTTAGCGTGCCGCGAATGAACTGCTCATGCAGCTTCGTAATCTCTCGGGCCAGGCAAGCCTGGCGCTCGCCCAAGACGTCTCGCATATCCGTTAGTGCCTTCACGGTCCGGTGCGGAGACTCGTAGAAGACCATCGTATGAGGAAAATCCGCGAGTTGTCCCAATCGCGTTCGACGTTTGCCCCCCTTGTTTGGCAGAAACCCCTCGAAGAAAAACCGGTCGGTCGGCAGCCCCGAGGCAGTCAGTGCTGGAATGATGGCGCACGGACCGGGAAGGGGAACGATAGTGACATCATTCTCAACCGCGAAGCGTACAACCCGGTAGGCAGGATCGGAAATCCCCGGAGATCCGGCATCGGTCACCACTGCTACCGATTCGCCCTCCTGCAACCTCGCGATCAGCTCGGTCGCACGCGAACGCTCATTGAACTCGTGGTAGCTGATCAACCGTTTCTTCAGGCCGAGTTTGCTCAGCAGGCTCCCCGTGTGCCTGGTGTCCTCACACGCCACCAGTGCCACCGCCTCGAGTACCTCAAGCACTCGCCTGGAGATGTCACCAAGATTGCCAATAGGCGTCGGCACCAGGTACAATGTTCCGGCTTCGTCAGCCATTGGACGTACTCACTGCTGGATCTTAATATTCTCGGGGATCTCGTCTCTTCCAAGCGGAGCGATATCGGGCAGCCGACGCTTGAAAGCGTTGCGGTTGACCAGAGACAGCACCCGGCTGATATCTGTCGATGTGAACCCTTCATTCTCGAGTGCTGACATCGACGTCTCGCCTTCATCCACTATTCGCTCCAGAAGGGCGTCTATCTGTTCGTAGGTCACACCGATTTCTGCCTCATCGGTCTGGTTCTGCCACAAGTCTGCCGAGGGAGCCTTGTTGATGATTGACTCCGGTACCCCCAACTCACGCGAAAGCAGCCGGACCTCTGTCTTGTATAACTGGCCGATCGGGTTAAGCGAACAGGC
>CAZXRO010000184.1:0-6004 GCA_964642435.1 uncultured Ignavibacteriales bacterium | reverse complement strand
GTGCGTGTGGTGTTGAGATAATGCGAGGTTGTATGATCGAGGGGTTGGGCACCTGCCGCCCCACGTGTTACCATGTCGCCTGTTTATACCGCAGTAAGAACCCACCATAAATGGTGGGGCACCCCTCACGTGGTGTTGAGGGGTGCGTGTGGTGTTGAGATAATGCGAGGTTGTATGATCGAGGGGTTGGGCACCTGAGGGGTGGGGCAATGTCAGGCGATGTCAAGCGCTGCAGAAGCAATGAACATCTGAGGGGCAGGGCCCGAAGGGGTCCTGCCCTTGTGAACTCAGTATCCTTTGCGGTCCATTATGTCCAGACAAGTGGGGACATCTTCGCCGCGCATGAAGTGACCCGCCTGGATCCAGGTTAGGGCGAGGCCTTTGGTGGAGATGTAGGAGTTGAGCTGGCTGTTGCGCAGGTGTCCCTTGAGTCCGGTTTCGATGATCATGTCGCTGTCGATGTGTTGGGCGTCCTTGTCTGCGCTGGTTATGATCTTTCTGACCATAGCCGGGTCAGTTGAGTAGGCCCAACCATTGTCCTGGGGAGCGATGGGTAACTGATACTGGACACTCTCGCTGAAATAGATATTGATGTGGTCGAGGGTTGACACCTCTTTGGCCCAGTTGCCGTGATCGTGTTTGAAGCCAAGCAGGGGGCTGTCGTCGGTGTTCGTAACAAGGATCATCATTTCACCCGTACTGGGACCATGGGCGAGGCGGTCGCGTGCCCAGTTACAGCTCAGCTTGACGAACCGTTCGCCATTCGGGTACTCGAAGCCATCGATTTTCCAGTCGAGGCAATCAGTCTGGTAGATAACTTGTGGTTTGCCTCCCTTGTCGGCGGGTTTGTCGGCGAGGATTTCATCGACTGACTTGCCGCCGAGCAGCGAGGATTGCTGCCCGGCCATTTGTGGATTGGCGACCATGGCAAATGGTCCGCGGTGGTTGCCGCTGGTCCATCGCCCGATCAGGTTGAGTTGACCGTCCTTCATCGTGGCTACCAGGTGATAGTCCACACCACTGGAGGCGTTGCCTTTGACCAGCGGTTTGGTGGAGGTGAAGTCGATCTCTACAAAGTCGCCGGTTTCGGTGATGGTGCCCTCGATGTAGTTGACGTGGTTGAGGGTGGTCCATTCGATATGTCCATCGAACGCCAGCGTGTGTTCATCGATTCTGAAGAACATAAACCCGGGCCAGACATCGGCGCCATCGAGAGAGGATGTCATGCCCTCGAAGGGGACGCCTGCTTCGAGAGTGGCCATCAGGTTGCGTCCGAGTTCCGATTTGACAGAGGACTTGGCATCGGCAGCGACAGACAAGTGTGCCACGCAGACCAGCGTGGCACACATCAGGGCGATCACTACAGCCGTAGTGCGTACAGGTTTCGCAATCACGGCACGGTTCCTTTCCTTGTGCATGGGATACATGCGCTCTCTTCTTCTTCTTCTTCTTTGGAAACTCGCCAGGCGATTACAGGTCGTAGTACATGGCGAATTCCTGCGGAGTAGGGCGAATCCTGATCTGGGTCACTTCCTCGCGTTTGAGTTGCACCCAGGCTTCCAAGAGATCCTCGGTAAACACGCCACCTTCGAGGAGGTAGTCATAGTCTTCCTCGAGCGCATCGAGCGCACGGGCCAATGACAGCGGCAGTTTGTGGATTTTGGCGATTTCGTCTTTGGACATTTCATCGATATTGCGATCCAGCGCCTCACCCGGGTCGATCTTGTTCTTGATACCATCGAGGCCGGCCATGAGCATGGCGGTGTAGCCGAGATACGGGTTCATGGTACCATCGCCGGGGCGGAATTCAAAGCGCATGGTTTCGGGGTCATGCTGGTAGCCGGGGATACGGATACAGGCGGTGCGGTTGCCCATGGAATAGGTTCCGGCAACGGGGGCCTCGAATCCGGGGACCAGGCGTTTGAAGGAGTTGGTCGAGGGGTTGGAGAAGGCGAGAATGGAATCGACGTGCTTGAGCAGGCCGCCGATATACCACATGCCGAGCTGGCTGAACTTGTAGGTGCCTTTCTTGTCATAGAAGAGCGAGGCGCCTTTTTCATCGGCAAGGTACTGGTGGACGTGGAGTCCCGAACCGGGTTCATTGAACAATGGTTTGGGCATGAAGGTGGCCGATTTGCCCATGCGGAAGCACTCGTTCTTGATGAAGTACTTGATGAGCATGGACTGGTCACCCATCTTGAGCAGCGGCTGGAACTTGACCTCGAGTTCGTGCTGACCACCGCCGCCGACTTCGTGGTGGTGATACTTGAGGCCGACCCCGACCTTCTTGAGCAGGGTGACGATCTGGGAACGCAGGTTGTAGGTGCGGTCCAGCGGCGGGGCGCAGTGGTAGCCGCGCTTGTAGGGGATTTTGTAGCCGAGAGCCTCGCGGTCCTCGTTGGGGGCCCAAATGACCTCATCGGACTGGAAATTGTAGTAGGCCTGATCGGGTCCCTGGAAGAAGGTGGCGTGATCGAAGACATAGAATTCGAACTCCGGGCCGACGATCATGCTGGCACCCTTGACGATCTTCTGGAGGTACTTCTCGGCGTCCAGTGCCACCCGTCGGGGGTTGCGCGTGTAGGGGACGATCTTGTCCGAGGTTTCCATGATGTTGCCGAGCATGGAGAGTGTCGGCTGTTCGAAGAAGGGATCCATGAAGGCGGTGTCGGCATCGGGCATGAGGATCATGTCGCCGCGCTCGATACGTGTGAACCCCGGAAGTGAGGACCCATCGACACCAACTCCCCACTTGAACAGTTTCTGGTCGAGGCCCTCGACCGGGATGGTGAGGTGGTGCATGGTGCCGAGCATGTCGGTGAACTTGAGATCGACATATTCGACGTTGTTGTCCCGGGCGATCTTGGTCAGTTTTTGCAGACTCATATATTACCCTTTCCCACGTTGTTGTCACAGGGGGCGATAAATTGGACGGACAATATAAGCAAATGTCGATAGCCTGGCCAACCTTTTGTGCTCGGCGTGGTTGCTGGATGGAATATACAGCAGCTGGATGTCGTTCGCTACGAGATCGCCTGTCGTACGCAGGCGGCGATGGTGTCGGCGGCCTTTTTGAGGATATCCGGGGTATGGGCCGCGCTGACAAAGCAGACCTCGTAGGCTGAGGGCGGGAAGTAGATGCCGTGCTCCAGCAAAGAGGCGTGGAGAGTGGCATAGTGTTCGGTTTTCTGGCTGTCGATGTGGTCGGCGCGTCGCGGGGCGGGGGTCTGGAAGACGATCCAGAAGATGGAGCCGGCGTTGACGATGCTGATGGGCAGTTCCGAGAGTTGTGTTTGGAGAGTGTTAACAAACTCGGTGGTGGCAGAGTTGACGTGTTCGATCAGGGTGCCATCGGTGAGTTTCCGCAAGGTGGCGAGGCCGGCGGCCATGGTGACGGGGTTGCCGGAGAGGGTGCCGGCCTGGTACACGGGGCCATCGGGTGAGAGACGGTCCATGATGGTGGCTTTGCCGCCGAAGGCACCGACGGGCATGCCGCCGCCGATCACTTTGCCATAGCAGGCGAGGTCGGGGGTGATGTTGTAGAAGCCGGCGGCACCGTTGAGACCGAGACGAAAGCCGGTGATGACCTCATCGAGAATGAGCAGCACGCCGTGTTGGTCGCAGAGTTGGCGCAGGCGGTGCATGTATTCGTGGCGCTGGATGAGCAGGCCGTTGTTGGCCGGGATACCCTCGATGCAGACGGCGGCGAGGTCGTGGGCGTGGTCGGCGAAGAGTTGCTCGAGGGCGGAATCATCATCGAGTGGCAGGACTACAGTCTGGGTGGTGACGGACTCGGGAACGCCGGCAGATGACGGTGTGCCGAAGGTGGCGAGGCCGGACCCTGCCGAGACGAGCAGGTAGTCGGAGTGGCCGTGGTAGCATCCGGCGAACTTGGCGATGAGGTTGCGGCCGGTGTAGCCTCGTGCGAGCCGGATGGCCGACATGACGGCCTCGGTACCGGAGGAGACGAAGCGTATCTTCTCGACATGCGGGATGAGTTTGGTGACGAGTTCGGCCAGGTCGCACTCCGGTTCGGTGGTGGTGCCGAAGGTGAGTCCTTTGGCGGCCTGAGTGGTGACGGCCTCGATGATATCGGGGTCGGCGTGACCGAGGAGCAATGGACCCCAGGAGGCGCCGAAGTCGAGGTAGCGGTTGCCATCGACATCAGTCATCCAGGCGCCGTTTCCGGAGGCGATGATGCGCGGGATGCCGCCGACGGCCTTGAAGGCGCGCACGGGGGAGTTAACGCCGCCGGGCATAACGCGTTGGGCGCGGGCAACGATCTCGCGGGATTTGTCGGTGGGTTGCGGCATATCGAAATCGGTCCTTATGGGTTTATTCGTTAGCGGTTAGCCGGGCGTAGACGCGTTCGACGATATGCTCGGGGTTGGTTCCGCCATCGTGGGCCATGCGTATTTGTTGCCACTGGCCGGCCACGGGTCCGGGGATGCCGAGGATGGCCTTGAGTGAGAGTTGCTCGCACTCAACTTTCGAGACCACGCCCAGGGGGAGGCTGCAGCCGGCATCGAACCTGGCCAGGAGGCCGCGTTCGAGCGAGGCCTCGGTGGCCGCAGTGGGGTCATTGAGTAGTTTGGCGGCGGCGATGGCCCGGTGATCATCGGCACGCGTTTCCAGCCCGAGTATTCCCTGGGCGGGGGCGGGGTAGAACAGGTCGGTATGGAGTGTCATCTGCACCAGGCCGGAGAGATCAAGGCCGAGTCGCTGGACGCCGGCAAGGGCGAGGATGATGGCGTGGTATTGGCCGTCGCGGAGTTTCTGTACCCGGGTGGGGACATTGCCGCGCAAATCGGCCGTTGTCACGTGGCCATTGAGGTGCGCAATCTGGCAGGCGCGGCGCATGGAGCCGGTGCCGATGGTGCTGCCTGCTTTGACCTGCAGGCTGGCTTTGTCGTCGTAGGCATCGGGGCGAATCAGCATGAGTTCCCGTCGGTCGCCGCGGAATCCGACGGCGGCGAGAGTCAGGCCCTCAGGCTGAGTGGTGGTGAGGTCCTTGAGGGAGTGGACGGCGAGGTCGATACGGTTGTCGAGCAGGGCCTGTTCAATTTCCTTGGTGAAGACGCTGACGCTGGACATCTGCGCCAGGGGGGTGGATTTGTCCTGATCCCCGGAGGTTTCGATGATTTCCAAGCGGGTTTTGACCTGAGCCTTGGTTTGAAGGGCTTGTTGGACAGTGCGTGCCTGCCAGAGGGCCAGGTCGGAGCCGCGGGTGCCGATGATGATTTCATCCTTGCTGCTCATATGCGGGTCAATATAGTCAATTCTTCCGGAATTGTCCCGACCTTTTCGGGAAACGATCAGCGCCTGGTAAACCCTGGCGGGTTTGGGGTGTAGAAGAGGTGATGGAGACCGTGTATTCATATAAATCATTGGCTGCCAACAACTCGCGTTTGAGGCGAGGCAGTATTCAGAAGGTTTCGGGCCAGGTTACCTTGCTGGTCGGGCTTACCGAGTATGGGGAGCCGTTTGAGCGGGACTATCTTGAGCGGGTGAGCGGGCTGTTCAATGATAGGCCGAGCGATCACCGGCTTTTGGTCTGGGGCGAAGAGCAGTCGTGGATGACCTGGCTGAGGCAGTTTCGTCGGCAGTTGAGCCGGGTGGACAGGGTGGTGGTGGCGCTTTCGCGGGATGAATCCTGTTTGGCGCGGCTGGGTACGATCATAGTACTGTCGCGGTTTTTCGGTAAGCCGGTGGCGTTGTGGTATCGGAATCCGTGTTTGGAGACGAGTCTTGAGGGGAGTGGTTTTTGGTTGAAGCACCTGGTGCGGCTGGCGACGATGGTTGTCTGTCCTGATCGGCACGCACAGAGGTGGCTTGGAGATTTCGGAATTTCATCGCACATTGTGTCAGATTTTGTGCCGGCGGCTCGATTGGAGATGGGTCCAGTTAGCGAGGTTCAGCCACGGATCCTGGCTTCGGGGCCAATTGCCAAGCGGAGTGATCTTGGCGGGTTGATGAGGGCCTTTGATCTGGTCAAGCAGAAGTA